>NZ_JBVJMN010000016.1:0-125592 GCF_055584185.1 Streptomyces sp. NPDC104202
CCCCCCCCCCCCCCCCCCCCCCCCCCCCCCCCCCCCCCCCCCCCCCCCCCCCCCCCCCCCCCCCCCCCCCCCCCCCCCCCCCCCCCCCCCGCCGCGTTCGCCCGGACGGCCCCCAGCAGGTGCTCGGGAAGTCCGGGGTGGATCGACGCGTAGAAGGCGTGGAAGTTCTCGTCGGCGACGTACATCTCGGCGAGCCCCACGTGCGTCTCCGGGTGGCACTCGAAGAACCAGGCGGTGAGGTGGCGGCGGTGGGCCTCGGCGAGGTCCATCGCCTCCTCGGAGGCGGGCGCGTGCCCTTCCTCCATCAGGGCGCCGTAGGCCGCGCCCCAGGCGTCCACCTCGTCCTTCATCCGCTGCCAGTCCTCCTTGCCGTACGAGGCGGCGCGGGCCTGCGCCAGGTCGTGCGTGTGGGTGCCGCCCCAGCGGCGGGCGGTCTCCGCCGCGTGGCGCTCGGGGTCCTTGTCCCCGAACACCTCGAACTTCTCCTCGGGGGTGAGGTTGATGCCCATCCTCTTCGCCTCCATGGCGTGCTCGACGGCCGCCGCCATCCTCCGGAGCTCGTCGATCCGCGCGGTCAGCAGGGCGTGCTGGCGCCGCAGGTGCTCCTGCGGATCGGCGTGCGGGTCGTCGAGGAGGACGGCGACCTCTTCGAGGGGGAAGCCGAGTTCCCGGTAGAACAGGATCCGCTGGAGCCGGTCGAGGTCCGCGTCGTCGTAGCGGCGGTGTCCCGCCGTGCTGCGGCCGCTCGGCGAGAGCAGCCCGATCGCGTCGTAGTGGTGCAGGGTGCGCACCGTGACCCCGGCCAGGCCGGCGACCCGTCCGACGGTGTGGTCCATCGGTCTTCCGCCCTTCTCTCTGTGGGTACGCGGTTCACCCTCGGGCCTGACGTGACGTGAGGTGCAAGCCCACCCGATGGACGCCCCCGGGGTGTTGTGCGGCTTTTGCTCACTTATGGTGGGCCGGTGGCCACCGATCACGCGCCGTCCGCGCCGCCTCCCGCCGCCGAGACCCCCCTGCGGATCCTGCTGCCCCAGGTGCTGCCCGCACTCGTGGTCGGGGTGCTGGCCAGTCTGCTGTTCCTGGGGATCAGCGCGCTCGCGGAGCAGCTCGAAGGCGTCCTGTGGGGCAACCTGCCGGACGCCCTCGGCATCGGCGAGTACTCCTCCCTCTGGATCATCACCATGCTCACGGCCACCGGCGTCGCCGTGGGGCTCGTGGTCTGGAAGGTGCCCGGGCACGCCGGACCCGATCCGGCGTCCATGGGCCTCGGCGGCGCGCCGCTGCCCGTCGGGGTGGTGCCCGGACTGCTCCTCGCCAGCGTCCTGGTGCTCGCCGGCGGTGTCAGCCTCGGCCCCGAGAACCCGATCATCGCGAGCAACATCGCCCTCGTCTACTGGCTGGGCCACCGGATCGCCCCCGCGGTGCCGGCCGCCGCCTGGGTCGGCCTCGCCTCCGCGGCCACCGTCGGAGCCCTGTTCGGCACGCCCGTGGCGGCCGCCCTGATCCTCTCCGAGGCCCTGGCGAGCCGGCCGGGCCCCGGTTCCCTCTGGGACCGGCTGTTCGCCCCGCTGCTGGCCGCCGGTGCCGGCTCGATGACCACGCAGCTGCTGGAGGGGCCGACCTTCGACATGGGGCTCCCGCCGCTGACCGACCCCGGGTACGGCGACCTGCTGGCGGCCCTGCTCATCGCCTCCGCCGCGGCCGTCTTCGGCCTCGCCGCCTGCTACCTCTTCCCGCACGCCCACGCCGCCTTCGGGCGCCTGCGCCACCCCATGCTGATGCTGCCGCTCGGCGGCCTCGTCCTGGGCCTGCTGGGGGCCTTCGGCGGGCAGCTGACCCTCTTCAAGGGCCTGACCGAGATCAAGGAACTGAGCGAGTCGATCGGCAACTGGTCCTCCGCGGACCTCGCCAAGATGGCCGTGGTCAAGCTCCTCGCCCTCGTCATCGCCGCGTCCTGCGGCTTCCGGGGCGGCCGGATCTTCCCCGCCGTCTTCATCGGGGCCGCCTTCGGGCTGCTCGCCCAGGCCCTGGTGCCCGAGGTCCACCCGGCGGTCGCCGTCTCCTCCGCCGTCCTCGGCGTCCTCCTCGCCACCACCCGGCAGGGCTGGATCAGCCTCTTCACCGGCGCGATCCTCGCCCCCTCCCCGGCGATGCTCACCCTGCTCTGCCTCGCCTCCCTCCCCGCCTGGCTGATCGTCACCGGCCGCCCCCAGCTCGAACTCGACAAGCGGGGCGCGTCCCTGCGCTGACCCCGCCCGGCGCGTCCCCGCGCCGACCCGTCCCGCCTCCCGCCCCGACCGGGCGGGCCGCCCCACCGGACAGAAGGAGTCCCCCATGCCGCTCCACAAGGGCAGTCACCCCTCCCCGCCCGAACCCCGGCTCGCGCTCAACCCCTTCTTCGGGGAGGCCAACCCGGTGGGCGGCATGACCGAGGCTCCCCCGCACCACCGGCTCCCGGACGGACCGCTGCCGCCGATGAGCGCCTACCAGCTCGTCCACGACGAGCTCATGCTCGACGGCAACTCCCGGCTCAACCTGGCCACCTTCGTCACCACCTGGATGGAGCCCCAGGCCGGGGTGCTCATGGCCGAGTGCCGCGACAAGAACATGATCGACAAGGACGAGTACCCGCGCACCGCCGAACTGGAGCGCCGCTGCGTCGCCATGCTCGCCGACCTGTGGAACGCCCCGGACCCGGCGAGCGCCGTCGGCTGCTCCACCACCGGATCCAGCGAGGCCTGCATGCTCGCGGGCCTCGCCCTCAAGCGCCGCTGGGCGAAGCGGAACGCCGACCGCTACCCGGGCAGCGCCCGCCCCAACCTGGTGATGGGCGTCAACGTCCAGGTCTGCTGGGAGAAGTTCTGCAACTTCTGGGAGGTCGAGGCCCGGCTCGTCCCCATGGAGGGCGACCGCTTCCACCTCGACGCCGAATCCGCCGCGGCGCTCTGCGACGAGAACACCATCGGCGTCGTCGCCGTCCTCGGCTCCACCTTCGACGGCTCCTACGAGCCGGTCGCCGAGATCTGCGCCGCCCTGGACGCCCTCCAGGAACGCACCGGACTCGACGTCCCCGTCCACGTCGACGGCGCCTCCGGCGCGATGGTCGCCCCCTTCCTCGACGAGGACCTCGTCTGGGACTTCCGGCTCCCGCGCGTCTCCTCGATCAACACCTCCGGCCACAAGTACGGCCTGGTCTACCCGGGCGTCGGCTGGGCGCTGTGGCGCTCGCCCGAGGAACTCCCCGAGGAGCTGGTCTTCCGCGTCAACTACCTGGGCGGCGACATGCCCACCTTCGCCCTCAACTTCTCCCGCCCCGGCGCCCAGGTGGTCGCGCAGTACTACACCTTCCTCAGGCTCGGCCGGGAGGGCTACCGCGCGGTGCAGCAGACCGCCCGGGACGTGGCCCGGGGGCTCGCCGAACGGATCGAGGCGATGGGCGACTTCCGGCTGCTCACCCACGGCGACGAGCTGCCCGTCTTCGCCTTCACCACCGCCCCCGACGTCACCGCCTTCAACGTCTTCGACGTGTCGCGGCGGATGCGCGAGCAGGGCTGGCTGGTCCCGGCCTACACCTTCCCCGCCCACCGGGAGGACCTCTCCGTCCTGCGCGTGGTCTGCCGCAACGGCTTCTCCGCCGACCTCGCCGACCTCTTCGCCCGCGACCTGCACCAGCTCCTTCCCGAACTCCGCCGGCAGTCCGGCCCGTTCACCGACGACACGACGGCGGCGACCTCCTTCCACCACTGAGCCGCCCCGGGGCCGGCCCTCAGCCGCCCCCGTCCCCGCCGGCGAGCCGGAACTCCGTCCACCGCACCCCGTCCGCCGTCAGCGCGTACGGACAGCCGGGCCCCTCGCGCAGGAGCCCGAGCGGGGTGCGGCGGACGGGGTGCGCGGCTCGCCGCCTCCGGGTTCCCGCCTCCGCGCGTCTACTTCCCGAGCCGCCCGAACCGCCGCACCGCCAGCGGGAGGAAGACGAGCAGGAGCACCAGCGGCCAGACGACCGCGGACGTGACGTGCCCCGGCTCGCCGCCCGGGTTGCCGAAGAGCTCCCGGGTCGCCGTCGCCGTCGCCGACATCGGGTTCCACTCCACGAACGTGCCGAGCCACCCCGGCATCGACTCCGGCGAGGCGAAGGCGTTGGAGAGGAAGCCGAGCGGCCAGACCAGGATCTGCACGGCCTGCACGAGCTCGGCCCGCCCCGCGACGAGGGCGAGGAAGATCCCGACCCAGAGCATCGCGAACCGCAGCAGGAGCAGCAGCCCCAGGGCCCCCAGCGTGCTCGCGAGCCCCTGGTGTGCCCGCCAGCCGATGGCGTACCCGACGCCGACCATCACGAGGAGCCCCACCGCGGACTGGAGCATGTCGGCGGCCGCCCGGCCGACGAGCACCGCGCCGTCGGCCATCGGCATCGAACGGAAGCGGTCGACCACGCCCTTCTCCAGGTCGCGCGTCACCGCCGTCATGGTGCCTTCGAGGCCGAACACCATGGTCAGGGTGAGCATCCCGGGCACCAGGAAGTCGACGTAGTCGCCCTGGACGGCCCGTCCGCCGCCGACCAGGTAGCCGAACATGAGGAGCATCATCACCGGGAAGACGAGCCCGACGAGCACCTGCACCGGCTGCCGGGCCCAGTGGGCCAGCTCCCTGCGGGTCATCGTCCAGCAGTCGCTCACCACGTACGCGGCGCTCATGCCGCCACCTCCGTTCCCCGGGACGGCTCGCGGTCCGGTCCCCCGTCGGTCAGATGCAGGAAGACCTCGTCCAGCGTCGGCCGCCGCAGGGCGATGTCCTCCGCCTCGATCCCGGCCGCCTCCAGGGCCCGCACGGTCTCGGCGAGCGAGGCCATCCGGTCCTCCACCGGTGCGCTGAGCAGCCGCCGGTCCCGGTCCACGGCCACCTCGCCGCGCGCCACGGGCAGCAGCCGTGCGGCCTCGTCGAGCCGCGCCGCGTCCCGCACGACCACGTCGACGCGGTCGGCGCCGACCCGGGCCTTGAGCGCGTCGGGCGTGCCGTCGGCCACCACCCGTCCGCGGTCCACCACCGAGATCCGGTCGGCGAGCCGGTCGGCCTCCTCCAGGTACTGGGTGGTCAGCAGGACCGTGGTGCCGCCGCCGACGAGGGAGCGCACCGACTCCCAGACCTCGGCGCGGCCGCGCGGGTCGAGCCCGGTCGTCGGCTCGTCGAGGAAGAGCACCTCCGGCTCGGTGATCAGCGAGGCGGCCAGGTCGAGCCGCCTCCGCATGCCGCCGCTGTACTGCCTGACGGGCTTGCGCCCGGTGTCGGCGAGGCCGAAGCGCTCCAGGAGCTCGTCGGCGCGGGTCCCCGCGCGCCGGGCGCCGAGGTGGTGGAGCCGGCCGAACATCTCCAGGTTCTGCCGTCCGCCCAGCTCCTCGTCGAGGGCCGCGTGCTGGCCGAGGAGCCCGATCCGCCGCCGCACCTCCCCGGCCCCGGTCCGCACGTCGTGTCCCGCCACCCGCACCAGGCCCGCGTCGTGGCGCAGCAGGGTGGCCAGGATCCGTACCGTCGTGGTCTTGCCCGCGCCGTTGGGCCCGAGCAGCCCGTGGACGGTGCCGCGCCCGACGGTCAGGTCGAGGCCGGCCAGGGCTTCCTTGTCGCCGTACCGCTTGCGCGCGCCCTCCACGAGGATCGCGTCCGCCGCCATGTCGATTCCTCCCGATATTCCCGTAGTCAAATTTGATCAGCCACCGCCGACGGAGCAAGGTATGCCCTCGGCGTCAGCTAGTCAAACTTGACGAGTGCAGTTCGTCGGACGAGCCGGGAAGACCTCCGACGGCCCCCTCAGGTCGCGAAGGGGTTCTCCTCGCCGTCCGCGAGCACGCCCGTGAAGGGCTCCCCCTCGCCGGCGAACACGTACGCCCCGCCCTCGATCCGCTCGATCAGACCGAGCGTCCACTCCTTGCCCGCGTCGGCCGAGTGGACCCACATGTGCATGATCTCGCCGATGTGCCCCAGCTGCCCGGGGCCGCCCTCCGGCGTGTAGTACTCCGTGACCGCGGACCGCCACTGGTCGAGCGCCCGCACCCGGCGGCGCAGCAGCTCCGCGGCCTCCGCGCGGGGCAGGTCGACGATGAAGCCGATGCCGGCCGACAGCACGTCCATCTTCTGGTCGTAGGTGGTCAGCGCCTCGCGCAGGAGCGCGAAGTACTCCTCCGTGCCCCGCTCCGTCAGCTCGTACTCCACGCGCGGCGGGCCCCCGACCTCGCTCTGCGCCACCTCGTGCGCGTGCAGGAGTCCCTGCTTCGCCATCTGCTTCAGCGCGTGGTAGATCGAGCCGGGCTTGGCATGGGACCACTCGTGCGCGCCCCAGTACTCCAGGTCGTTGCGCACCTGGTAGCCGTGGGCGCGGCCGTGCTGCTTCACCGCACCCAGGACGAGCAGCCGGATCGCCGACATCGCCGTACCTCCTAGTCAATTTTGACCAGGGTACGCGCGCGGGACCGGCCCCGGCCTGAGCGCGGGGGCCGGGGCTCTCCGCGCGGGGGCCGCTCGGCCCCGGCCCGTCCTCCACGGCCTCGCCGCCGCCCGGCGCCCTACTCCTGCCCGCCGCCCCGCTCCTCCGCGATCAGCTCGAAGGACGTCCGGCCGTCCAGGGACTCGCGGATGATGTCCGCGTGCCCGGCGTGGCGACCCGTCTCCTGCACGAGGTGGAGCAGCATCCAGCGGATCGACACCCGCCCGTCCTCGGGGAACCAGGGCGCCTTCGGCAGCGGGAAGGTGTCGTCCAGGCTCGGCACGGAGCGGACGAAGTCCTCGGTCTCCTTCGCCACGCCCGCCCAGAACGCGACGATCTCGGGGATCGTCTCGTCGCCGACGAGCAGGAAGCCCTCGCCCCAGGTGTCCTGGGTGCGCTGCCGCTCGTTCGGGCGCTGCTGGGCGAGGCGCAGCCAGTTGAGCTCCACCTCGGCGACGTGCTTGAGCAGCCCGGAGAGGCTGAGCTCGCTGGCGCTGGGGCGGCCGGCCGCCTGCTCCTCGGTGAGGCCGAGGAGGGAGCGGCGGAGTGCGGCGCGCTGCTCCTCGATGAAGTTGAGGAACGCGCCGCGCTCGTCGCCCAGGGCCTCCGAGGGAACGAGAGCCACCATGATGTCCGCCTTCCGTATGACTACGCCGATGGGTGCCGGCCGGGGCCTCGCCCCTTCCGACACCCCTCAACCTACGGACCGATGCGGACAGCTGCTGTCCTCGTTCCGAGCGGACCGGGAAAGAACTTCCCGCCCTCCGGTCAGAAGGGGAAGCGGCTGCGGCCGTGCTGGATCGAGATCCACTTCTGCGTGGTGAAGGCGTCCACCATCGCGTCGCCGTTGAGGCGACCGATGCCGGAGTGCTTCTCGCCGCCGAAGGGGACGATCGGCTCGTCGTGCACGGTGCCGTCGTTGATGTGGATCATGCCGGTGTGGATGCGCTTGGCGACGCTCACACCCCGCTCGACGTCGCCGGTGTGGACCGCCCCGCTGAGCCCGTAGGGGGTGTCGTTGGCGATCCGCACGGCCTCCTCCTCGCCGTCGAAGGGGACGAGGAGGGCCACCGGGCCGAAGATCTCCTGGCCGAGGACCGGGGCGTCGGGGGCGAGGCCGGTGAGGACGGACGGCGAGACGAGATTGCCGTCGACGGTGCCGTGCAGGAGCGCCGTGGCCCCGGCCGCCACCGTCTGGTCGACGAGCGAGGAGACGGACTCCGCCTGCTGGGAGTTGATGAGCGGGCCGATGTGGGTGGCCGGGTCGGCGGGGTCGCCGACCCGCAGGGTCTTCACCTTCGCCACGAACTTCTCGGTGAACTCCTCCTCCACCGAGCGGTCCACGAGGATGCGGTTGGCGGCCATGCAGACCTGGCCCTGGTGCACGAAGCGGCTGAAGACGGCCGCGTCGACCGCGTAGTCGACGTCGGCGTCGTCGAGGACGATCAGGGCGCTGTTGCCGCCGAGTTCGAGGACGGCGTGCTTGAAGTTCTGCGCGCAGACCGTGGCCACGTGCCGGCCGACCTTGTCGGAGCCGGTGAAGGAGATGACCTTCGGGACCGGGTGGGTCAGCAGGGCGTCGCCGATCTCGGCGATGTCGGTGACGACGACGTTCAGCAGGCCCGCCGGGAGGCCGGCCTCCTCCAGGACCTTGGCGACGAGGGTGCCGCCGCAGATCGGGGTGTTCTGGTGGGGCTTGAGGACGACCGCGTTGCCGAGCGCGAGCGCGGGAGCGACCGACTTGATCGAGAGGAGGAAGGGGAAGTTGAAGGGCGAGATGACGCCGACGACGCCGACCGGGACGCGGTAGACGCGGTTCTCCTTGCCGTCGACCGGCGACGGCAGGATGCGGCCCTCGGGGCGCAGGGCCAGCTGGACCGCCTCGCGCAGGAACTCCTTGGCGAGGTGGAGCTCGAAGGCCGCCTTGAGACGGGTGCCGCCGAGTTCGGCGACGATCGTCTCGGCGATCTCCTCCTCGCGGTCCTCCACGATCCGCAGGGCGCGCTCGAAGACGAGCCGGCGGGTGTAGGGGTTGGTCTCGGCCCACGCGGCCTGGGCGCGCTCGGCGGCCCGGTAGGCGAGGTCGACCTCGCCGGCGGTGGCGACCGTGATCGACGCGAGCTTCTCCCCGGTGTACGGGTTGAAGTCGATGATGTCCCACGAGCCGCTGCCCGGCTTCCACTCGCCGTCGATGTACTGGTGGGCCAGGTCGGTGAAGTGCGACATGGTGGAGACCCCTCTACCCGCTACCTGCAGTGCGACTGATGTGGCGTCATCGTACTGATGTATCAGGAGAGTTGAAGAAGGCCCCGGAGAAGGTCCCGGCTTTCGGCCGGATCCGGACCGTCCTTCTGCAGGCGCTCCATCACCCGCTGGTACTGGGCGACCTCCTCGCGCTTGTCGAGGTAGAGGGCGCTGGTGAGCTGCTCCAGGTAGACGATGTCGGAGAGGTCGGACTCGGGGAAGCTCAGCATGGTGAAGGCGCCGCTCTCGCCCGCGTGGCCGCCGAAGCTGAAGGGCATGACCTGGAGCGTGACGCCGGGGTGCTCGGAGATCTCGATGAGGTGCCTCAACTGCCCCTGCATGACGGCCCGGTCGCCGTACGGGCGGCGCAGGGCGGCCTCGTCGAGGACGGCGTGGAACTGCGGGGCGCGTTCGGAGACGAGCACCTTCTGGCGCTCCAGGCGAAGGGCGACGCGGCGGTCGATCTCGGCGCGGGGGGCGTCGGGCATGCCGCGGGTGACGACGGCGTGGGCGTACGCCTCGGTCTGCAACAGGCCGTGGACGAACTGGACTTCGTAGACGCGGATGAGCGAGGCGGCACCTTCGAGGCCGATGTACGTCTGGAACCAGCCCGGCAGGACGTCGCCGAAGCTGTGCCACCAGCCGGCCACGTTGGCCTCGCGGGCGAGACCGAGGAGGGAGCCGCGCTCGGCCTCGTCCCCGACCCCGTACAGCGTGAGGAGGTCCTCGACGTCCCTGGCCTTGAAGCTCACCCGCCCCAACTCCATACGGCTGATCTTGGATTCGGACGCCCTGATCGAGTAGCCGGCCGCCTCGCGGGTGATCCCGCGCGACTCGCGCAACCGCCTCAGCTGGGAGCCCAGCAGGATGCGCCGCACCACGCTCCCGGTAGCTCCGCTCGATTCGCCTGCGGTCACGGCTCCCAGCCTCCCCTTTACGGTGTCGAGCCCCCGTCGAGCCCCGGATTCTGCCATCAAACGCTTCAGCGCGTACACATTCGATTACGGAATGGCGGCGAGATCCGAGCGGTCGGGCGCACACATCACGCACATCGTGGAAAGTTCCCCTTCACGAGTGGACGACTTATGCACAGATTCGGCACGGGGACGGACAGGTCCGGCGCGTGCACGTGCATCTGCCCTTGCATCCAGTGGGCGCATTCGGAACCATGGACCCCGCGCAGCCGCGTACTCGTTCGTGTTGTCGTGTTGTCGCACCACAGTCGCGATTCCCGGGAGTGCCTCGCATGGGGACGAATGGATCGACCGTGCTCGAGCCTTTACGGCAGGGCCTACCGCCGCTCGATCCCGGCGCCGTCTCCACCTCCGCCTCCTGCGCCCTGCCCGCCCGGTACGAAGCCGTGCGCGGGGCCCGGAAGTTCACCAGTGCGACGCTCGACCGCTGGGAGCTGACCGAACGCTTCGACGATGTCGCCCTGGTCGTCTCCGAGCTCGTCACCAACGCGCTGCGCCACGCGGTGCCGGGTGACGCACCCCAGGAGGAAGGCCAGAACCCGCCGGTCCGACTGCACCTCATGCGCTGGGCCTCGCGCCTGGTGTGCGCCGTGCGCGACCCCAGCGGGGAGAGCCCGGAGGCGCGCCGCGGCGAGGAGGACTTCGCCGCGGAGTCCGGGCGCGGGCTGTTCCTGGTGGACTCGTTCAGCGACAGCTGGGGCTGGCACCCGCTCGCCGGCACGCTCCAGGGAAAGGTCGTGTGGGCGCTGTTCCGGATCGGTCCGGAGTAGCGGCGCCGCACGGCACGAGAACGACAGGGGAAAGGGCCCCGGCGGACGCCGCCGGGGCCCTTTCCCCTGTCCTCGGTCAGACCAGGTGGTCGAACTCCCCGTCCTTGACGCCCAGCAGGAGTGCCTCTATCTCCGCGGGCGTGTAGACGAGCGCGGGGCCGTCGGGGTGGCGCGAGTTGCGGACGGCAACGTTTCCCCCGGGCAGTTTGGCGAACTCCACGCACGATCCCTGGGAGTTGCTGTGCCTGCTCTTCTGCCACACGACACCGCGCAGCTCCGTGGCCGCCATGCCGTTGTACGCAGGATGCGCATGGTGCACTGGTAGCTCCCCGAGTTGCTTGGTGCAGGTGTCAACTTCCTCGGATCATAGCTGTGTTCACATGCACCTGCATGAGCAGATGCACGTGCACGCGGGGTGGCGTAGTGGCTACGCGACAGAGCGTGCTACCGCCGGGTACGACGCAACAGGCTCTGCATGAACGTTTCTGACGACGCGTGGTCCGCGGCGTCCGCCCCCGCCGATCCTACGGCTCCCGATCTCGGACCCTGCCGAGAGGGCCGGGACCGGCGGGGGCGACGGCGGCGGTCAGCGGGCCGCGCCGGACCACCGCGGGGGGTGGATTCCGGGCTTCACGGGGCGATCAGCGCTCCTCTCGGAAGTCGACGTGACGGCCGGCGGCCGGGTCGAACTTGCGCAGGACCAGGCGGTCGGGGTCGTTGCGGCGGTTCTTGCGGGTGACGTAGGTGAATCCGGTGCCCGCGGTCGACCGGAGCCTTACCACGGGGCGGAGCTCGTTGCGTGCCATGGCGCCAGAGTAAGTGAAAACGGTAATCATTTCCAATGACTGGGAGGAGAGCTGCGTCACCCCCGGCGCCGGTCAGCGGCCGTGCGGGCGGGAGGAGGGGGTCAGCCCCGTGGTGACCTCGTCCAGGGCGTCGAGGAGGAGGGCGGCGCCCTTGTGCAGGAGGAAGTGGTCGGGGGGATCGGCGGACCAGGCGGCGAGGGTCTCGCGCAGGTCGTCCCAGGAGGGCTCGCGGCGCTCGCGGATCGCCTTCGCGCCCCGCTCGGTCGCCCGGTGGAGGGACTCCGCGAGCCCCGCCGCGGCGGGCACGGGCGGCACGTCGCGCTCCGGCACGTGCGCCTCCATGAGCATCGCCACCCGGCCGAACTCGGCGAGGGCCTCCTCGGCCTGCTCCGCGGCCGCGTGCGAGAGGCCGCGGTGGCGCACCGGCTCGTGGGTGGCCCGGGTCAGGGCCTCCTGCCAGGCCACCCGGGCCGCGCGGGTGGCGAGGAGGGTCTCCCGGACGTCGGCGCCGGCGGGTCCGGACGGGTCGGCGTACCGCGCGGTGACGGCCGCCGCGTACGCGCCCACCGCCGCCACCCAGTCCGCGAGTCGGCCGCGCAGCCGGGGCGTCTCCCACGCCGGGTAGACGGCGTACGACAGCATCGCGAGGAGCCCGCCGATGAGGGTCAGCAGCACCCGGTCCCGCACCGTCTGCGTCAGACCCGCGCCGTCCATGCCCAGCAGGAAGACGACGTACGCGGCGACGCAGACCTGGCTGACCGCATACCCCGTCCGCATCAGCAGGTACATCCCGAAGGCGCACACCACCGCGAGCACCGCGGAGAGGTAGGTGTCCGGGTGCGCCGACTGCACGACCGCCGTCGCCAGCGCCACCCCGACGAGCGTGCCGCCGAAGCGGGCCACCGAGCGGGCGTACGTCTGCGAGAAGTCCGGCCGCATCACCATCACGGACGCCATCGGCGCCCAGTAGCCGTGGCCGAACGGCAGCACCCCGCCCAGGAGCCAGCCGGCGGCCGTGACCACCGAGACCCGGACCGCGTGGCGCAGGACCGGCGAGTCGGGCCGCAGCTCGGCCCGCATCTGGGCGGCCACCAGGGGCGCGAGCCGGACCAGGGTCGGCCGGGTCCGGGCGACCGGGGGCGGCGGCACGTCCTCCCCCCGCGCGGCTCGTCGCGCCGCCGCGCGCGACGAGGTCTCCGTGCGCGGCTCCGCCGTCTCCACGACGTCGCCCAGCAGTGCGGCCAGCCGGTGGGCCGCGCGGCGGGAGGGGCCGGTCAGGATGGCGCCGGTGTCGGGGGTGCGGAGCGCGGCGACGGCCGCGGGCGGCAGGACGACCGGTTCGCCGTGCCGGATCGCGTGGGCGGCGGCGTCGAGGAGCGCGCCGGCCGCGGCGAGCAGCTCCCGCACCCGGTCGCGCTGGGGTCCCTCCTCCGGCACCCCGACGGCCGGGTCCGCCAGCGAGGCGAGCACCGGGCGGATCCGCTCGGCCAGCCCCCGCGCCCCGTGGAGCTCAGCCGGGCGGCGGCGGGCCTGGCGGGGGGTCACGGCGGCGGCGCTGCGGGCCGTCATCAGCGGGACCGGGTCGAAGGGGGCGACGGGGTCGTGGCGGAGCCGGCGGGCGTAGTCGGCCTCGGCGGCCAGCGCGTCGGCGAGGGCGTCGCGCTGGGCGCCCCACCGGCGGACCGGGAGGAGGACGACCAGGGCGGCCTGGACGACGCCGCCCGCGAGGATCACGGCGGCGTGGCCCGCGGCGGTGGCGACCGAGGTGGGGAGCGTGATCGTCACCAGCATGATCGCCACGTTGGAGGAGGCGATGATGCCGGCGGTGGGGCCGGCGGCCCAGGCCAGCCCCGAGAGGAAGGTCCAGGAGAGGAGCAGCGCCAGGAAGAGCGCCTCGTGGGAGCCGGTGAGGTAGCCGAGGAAGGTGGAGACGGCGAGGCTGGCGCCGGAGGCGAGGGCCAGGGTGGGGCGGGGGCGCCAGGAGCGCTGGAAGGTGGCGATGGCCGCCTGGAAGGCGCCGAAGGCGGACGACGCGGCGACGGACGGGCCGAAGAACGCGAGTGAGACCCCCATGACCAGGGCCAGCCCCAGCGCCCCCCGCGCCGCGATGGCGGGCTCCAGCCGCCGCCGCTCCATGCTGAGCCCCGAGCGGGAGGTCGCCTTCAGCGCCCGAAGCCAACTCATGCGGCGAGCGTATCCGCGATCCGGCGACAAACGGGCATTTCGCCCACCCTCCCGGACCCCGCCGCGGGGAGGGCGCTACGGCGCGGGGCGGTCCCGGAGGGAAGGGCGTCCGGGGTGGAGCCCGGCCTGGTCCGCCGCCGACGCTCCGTGGTTCCAGCCGTCCTCGTCCCAGGCGGCGCGGACGCGGGTGGTGCGGGTCTCGGGGAAGAGTTCGTCCGTGCGGGTGGTGACGGCGAGGTCGCGGGAGGCGAGCGCCGGCAGGAGCGAGGGCGCCTCGGCGGCCACGCGGCGGGACGTCGAGGCGAGGCGGGCGCCCAGCCGGTGGGCGTACGCGAGGAGGAACGACTGCCGGAAGGACTTGGTGCGCCTGCGGCCGCCCGCCCGCTGCTCGGCCTCCGCCCGGGTCATCGCCACCGTGCCCTGGACCAGCAGCGACGTGTACAGCAGCTCCACCGGATCGAGGTCCGCCTCGAAGCCGACCACCGTCGAGAAGCCGTACGCCTCGTTCCACACGGCCCGGCAGTGGTTCGCCGTGGCGACCGCGTCCAGCAGGATCGCCTTCGCCTGCTCGTACGGCGGCTCCACGCCGACGCGGATCGCGCCCGGGGTCTCGGGCGTGGGCGCGCCCGCGGCGAGGGTCGCCTCGTCGAGGCTGTGGCGGGCCATGAGCTCCTGGGCCTTCGCCGTGAGCGCCTCCGCCTCCTCGGGGTAGCCGGTCGCCTCCGCCTTGGCGAGGAGCGCCCTGATCCGGCCGAGCATGCGGGGCTCCCCGGCGGCCGGGGGCGGCAGCGCGTCGCCCGGGGCCGGGCCGACGGCGTCGAGGCGCGGCAGCCGGACCAGGAGGCGGTACAGCTCCAGGACGGTCGTGGCGTACGAGAAGCGGTCCGTGGGCCGCGGGGCCGTGTCGTCCAGCTGGTCGAGCTGCGCGCGCCAGCGGTGCGGCAGCCGGGCGTAGCCGGCCGTCTCCTTCCTGACCAGGGCCGCGAGGAGGAGGACGTGGGCCTCGGAGAGCTCGCGGCGGGCGGTCCGGTCGAGGTCGGCGGGCTGCCAGCCGCGGCCCCAGAGGGTACGGAGGAACTCCTCGCCGCGCCGGGCCAGTTCCCCGTCGGCGCCCCGGTCGGCGGCGAGGAGGGAGGCGGCCGTGTCGAGCGATCCGTCGTCGCTCGCGTACAGCGCCTCGAAGGCCCTGTCGATCGTGGTGCTCATGCCACGATGGTCTCAGCCCCGGCGGACCGGGCGGGAACCCCCGGCGGACGGGGCCGGACACCCCGGCGGGGGTAGGGCCAGGCATACCCCCGGGACGCCCCTCAGCGGTCGTGATCCGGGCGGGCCGGAACGGTTCGCTTGAGCCATGACCACGACCACCGCCACCCCCGCCGCCGTACGGCTCCGGGGGCTCACCCGCCACCACCGGGACGTCCGCGCCCTGGACGGCGTCGACCTCGACTTCGCCGCCGGGACCTTCACCGCCGTCATGGGCCCCTCGGGCTCGGGCAAGTCCACGCTCCTCCAGTGCGCCGCGGGCCTCGACCGGCCCACCGCCGGCAGCGTGACGGTCGGCGGCATCCGCCTGGACGGGCTGAGCGAACGGCGGCTGACCCTGCTGCGGCGCGAGCGCGTCGGCTTCGTCTTCCAGTCCTTCAACCTGCTGCCCTCCCTGACCGCCGCGCAGAACGTCGCCCTGCCCCTGCGGCTCGCGGGCCGCCGCCCGTCCCGCTCCGAGGTCCGGGAGGCACTCGCGCGCGTGGGGCTGGCCGACCGGGAGCGCCACCGGCCCGGCGAGCTCTCCGGCGGCCAGCAGCAACGGGTCGCCCTCGCCCGGGCGCTGATCACCCGGCCCGCCGTCCTCTTCGGCGACGAGCCGACCGGCGCGCTGGACTCGACGACCAGCCGCGAGGTGCTCGGGATGCTCCGGGAGCTGGTCGACCGCGACGGGCAGACGATCGTGATGGTCACCCACGACCCGGTGGCCGCGGCCCGCGCCGACCGCGTGGTCTTCCTCGTCGACGGGCGGCTCGCGGGCGGCCTGGCGGACCCGACGGTGGAGACGGTCGCGGCCCGGATGGCGGGGCTGGAGTCCGGCGCCGGGACGGGAGCCGGGGCCGGAACACCCGGGGGGACGACGGCGGGAGCCGGCGCGGTCGTGGGGAGCCCGGCGTGCTGACCGTCGTGCTGACCGGGCTGCGGGCCCGCTGGGCCTCCTTCCTCGGAGGGTTCGTCGCGCTGGCCCTCGGGGTGGGGCTGCTGACCACGATGGGGCTGGGGCTGGCCGCGACCTTCGAGGCGCCCGCGCGCCCTCCCGAGCGGTTCGCCTCGTCGCCCGTCGTCGTCATGGGCCGGGACCGGCTGGTCCTCGACGTCCGGCGCGGGCCCGACCTCGTCTCCGTGGCACGGCCGCTCGACCGTCCACAGCCTGTGGACGGAGAACTGCTGCGCGCGCTGAAGGCCCGCTGGGACGTCACGGTGCCCGAGGACGGCGGCGCGCCCGCCGCCGTCGGCGTGGACGCCCCGGCCGCCGAGGTCCGGGCCCTCGTCGGCGGACGGGCGCAGGTCCTCACCGGCGCCGAGCGGGTGCGCGCCGACCCCGATCCGGAGCGCGACGCCCGGGCGCTCACCTCGCTCGACGCGCTGCTCGGCACCTCCGGCGGCGTCACCGCCTTCGTCTCCGTCTTCGTCGTGGCCTCGACGTTCGCGTTCGCCGTCGCGCTGCGGCGCCGCGAGTTCGGGCTGCTGCGGACCGCCGGGGCCACTCCGGGACAGGTACGGCGGCTCCTGCTCGCCGAGGCGACGGCGCTCGGCCTGCTCGCCTCCGCCGCCGGGTGCGCGCTCGGCGCCCTGGGGGCGCCGCTGCTCGCACGGACACTCGTCGACGGGGGCCTCGCGCCCGCGTGGTTCACGATCGGCCCGGCCGGCTGGCCCTTCCACGCCGCCTTCTGGACCGGGATGACGGTCGCCCTCGCCGGGGCCGTCGCCGCCTCGCGGCGGGCCGGCCGGGTGGGCCCGACGGCCGCGCTGCGCGAGGCGGACGTCGACACCGACGTCCTGCCCCTGGGCCGGGCCCTGCTCGGCGCGGGCCTTGTCCTGGCCGGAGCCGGGCTGCTGGCCTGGACCTACGCCACCGACCCGGCCGCGCTGCTGAAGCGGAAGACGTACACGACCCTGCCCATGCTCCTGACCGGCGGCGTCGCCCTGCTCTCCCCGCTCCTGGTGCGGCCGGTGTCCCGGCTGCTGCGGCTCCGGGGGGCGGTGGGGACGCTCGTACGGGAGAACAGCGCGGCCTCGGTGCGCCGGACCGCCGCCGTCGCCGCGCCCGTCCTGGTCACCGTGGCGCTCGCCGGGACGCTCTTCGGCGCGTCGGCCGGCGTCACGCGGGCGCGTGAGGCCGAGGCGCGGGAGCAGACGGTTGCCGCGTACGTGGTGTCCGGCGAGGGGCTGCGGGCGGTGACCGCGCCGGCCGGAACCGTCGTGTCCGCCACCGGGGCGACGTCCGTCTTCGTCCGGGACGGCGACGAGGCCGTCGTGAAGTACGGGGCGCGGGCGGTCGCCGACCCGGCGGCCTTCGCGGAACTGTCCCGGCTGCCGGTGGTCGCCGGCGCCCTGCGGGACCTGGACGACCGGTCGATCGTCGTCAACGAGGAGTTCGAGCGGCGCCGGGTCGGCGAGACCGTCGAGGTCTGGCGGGCGGACGGCAGCGGGCCGGTACGGCTGCGGGTCGCGGCCGTCCTCGCCCTGGGCACCGGCGACAACGGGCCCTACGTCACGCGCGCGAACGCGCCGGGAGCCGCCCTGGACCGGATCGACGCGAGCGGCGGGCCGGCCACGGCGCGGGCCCTGGAGGCGAGCGGCGGGACCGTCAGGACGGCCGACGCGTGGGCCGAGGCCGGGCGGCGCACGGACGCCCCGCGGCACCGGCTCGGCATGGTGCTGGTCCTCGGCATCGCCCTCGTCTACACGGTGATCGGCCTGGCCAACACCCTGCTGATGGCGACCTCCGTGCGCGGCGGCGAACTGGCCTCGCTGCGGCTCGCCGGCGCCACCCGGTCCCAGGTCCTGCGGGTGGTGGCGGGCGAGGCCGTGCTCGCCGTCGCCGTCGGGGCGGTCCTCGGCCTGGTCGTGACGGCCGCGGTCCTGGGCACCCTCGGCGCGGGGCTCGCCGCCCTCGCCGCGCCCGCCGTCCTGGCCGTGCCGTGGTCCGTCGTCGGCCTGTCGGCCGCCGCGTGCGCGGTGGTCGCGGTCGCCGCTTCGGCCCTCCCCGCGTGGCGGCTCACGCGCTGAGCGGCGATGGTGGAGGTCGGGGCGGTGACAAGGGTCGGAGCCGGGTCACCGCCCCGCCCCTGTGCGCGACCGGCCCACGCCCGGCTCGCTCGCCGCCCCCGCGCGCGGGGGCGGACCCCGCGGAGTGCGGACCTGTCCGAGGCTCAGGCGTCAGGCGTCAGGCGTCAGGCATCGGGCGTCAGGCGTCAGGCATCGGGCGTCAGGCGTCGGGCTTCCCGCGCCACTCCGGCGCCAGGACCGACCAGACCTCCTGGTCGTGGAGCCGGCCCCGGTACGCGTAGCTCTGGCGCAGGACGCCGTCCCTCGTCATGCCCAGGCGCCGGGCCACCGCGATGCTCGGCTCGTTGTCGGAGTTGACCACCCACTCCACGCGGCGGACGCCGCGGACCTCGATCGCCCAGTCGATGAGCGTGCGGGCCGCCCGGGTCACCAGGCCCCTGCCGACGGCCGCCGGCTCCAGCCAGCAACCGGCCTCCGCCGTACCGCCCTTGACGTCGAGGGTGCGCAGGATGACGGCGCCGACGAGGGTGCCGTCCGACCAGATGCCGTGGATCCGGCCGGTGTCGGCCGCCGCCTTCTCCGCGTACAGCCGGAGGAACGCCCGGCTCGACTCCAGGTCGGTCACGACGTCGGGGAGCCCGTTGCGGGCGCCGATGAACTCCCGCCCGCGGTCGATGTGGGCCAGGAACTCGTCCGCCTGCCACGGTTCGAGCGGGCGCAGTTCGGCGCCGTCGTCCCCCAGGGACCTCGTGTACATCGTCGTCGCCTTCCACGGTCGGACCGGCACTCACGGGCGAGGGGATCCTCTCATCCCGCCGCCCGCGGAGGGGCCCTACGGGAGCAGGACCAGCTTGCCCCGCACGTGACCGGACTCGCTCGACTCCTGTGCGCGGGCCGCCTCCTTGAGCGGGAAGGTGTCGGCGAGGCGGACGGCGAGGGCGCCCTCGGCCGCCAGCCGGGCGTGCGCGGCGAGCCCGCGCCGCACGTCCTCGGGGTCCCCCGAGACGCCCGAGAAGACGATCCCGTGCTCGGCGGCGTCGGTGGCCGCGATGGTCACGATCCGCGTCTTGTCCGCCGTCCCCTCGCCGCCGAGGAGCTCGATCGCGACCGGCAGCACGCCGTGTCCGGCCGCGTCGAAGACCGCGTCGACACCCTCCGGCGCGGCCGCCCTGACCCGGTCGGCCAGGCCCTCCCCGTACGCCACCGGGATCGCGCCGAGTGCGCGCAGGTAGGCGTGGTTGGACTCCGAGGCGCTGCCGACGACCCTGATCCCGGCCGCGACGGCGAGCTGGACGGCCACCGAGCCGACGACGCCCGCGGCGCCGTGCAGGAACAGCGTCCCGCCCCGCTCCACGCCGAGCAGGTCCAGCACCCGCTGCGCGGTCTCCCCCGCGACCGGAAGGCTCGCCGCGCCCTCCCAGGAGAGCCCGGCGGGCTTCCGGGCGACGGTGCCGGCGAGGGCGTACTCGGCGTAGGCGCCGGTCTTCGTCCAGCCGAGGACCTCGTCGCCGACGGCCAGGTCGGTGACGCCCTCGCCGAGCGCGTCGACGATGCCGGCGAACTCCAGGCCGGGGACGGCGGGGAAGGTCGTCGGGTAGAACTCCTCGACCCAGCCGCGGCGGCGCTTCCAGTCCAGCGGGTTGAGCCCGACCGCCGCCACCTTGACCCGGACCTCGCCGGGACCGGGCTCCGGCACGGCGACGCCGGTCACGTGGCGCAGCACCTCGGCCCCGCCGAACTCCTCGTACACGATCGCTTCCATACCGGTCATGCCAGCCTCCCGTGCTGCCCGTTCGGTGATCCCGTTCTTCGGCACGGCCCAGACTGCCGCCCGGGCCACCGGCTCCCCGCCCTCCCTCCGGCCAGTCCCACCTGTCCGAAAGACCGGCCGCCGCCCGCCTGTTCGCGCTTACGCTGCTCGGCATGGACGCGCTCACGCTGACCACCGTGTACGAGATCCTCCGGCAGCCCCTCGGCGGGATCCTCCCCAAGGTCTCGGCCGCCCTCGGCGCGCTGGTCCCGCACGCGGAGGCGGCCGAACTCTCGACCCACTGCGCCCACTCGCCGTTCAAGACGACGGCAGGCCCGGACGGTCCGACCGCCGCCGAGCTGGCGCCGCTGCTCGCGGCGGGGGTGCCCGGCGAGCCCTGGCAGGGCGTGGCGACGGTCGGCGGCCGGGAGCGCGGGATCGTCGCCGTCACCAGTCACGCGACCCGCCGCGGGGCGCTCCTCGTGCTCGTCCGTGAGGCCGGCGCGACCCCCGCCGACCCGGCCGCGCTCGCCGTCGCCCAGGCGCTGTGGGACCTGGTCACCAGCCACTTCGACCGGTTCGCCATCGAGGCCGTACCGGGTGCGCTGGCCCGCTCGCGGGCCGCGGCCGACACCCGCGCGCGGGTGATCGCCGAACTCACGACGGCGCACACGGCCGCGCTCTCCGGGGTCCTGGGGGTGCTGCGGAGCCGCGCGCTCGACGACACGACGGCCCGGACGACCGCGACCGACCTGGCGGGCGCGGCGCTCGTCGAGATGCGGGCGGCGCAGCGCCGGGACCGGGCCCTCGCCGAGGAGCCCGCGCGGGACGCCTTCGAGCGCCTCGCCGGCGAGCTGCGGCCGATGCTGCGGCACAGCCCCGTCCGGCTGGAGCTGGGCGCCCCCGACTCGGACCGTTCCCTGGCGGCGGACGTGGCGCACAGCGCGCGGGCGATCGTCCGCGCGCTGCTGCTCGTCGTCCTGGAGCAGGACTCGGTCCGGCGGGTCCACGTCGGCTGGCAGCTGACCGAGCACGAGCTGCGCGCCTCGGTGCGCGACGACGGCGCCGGCGCGCTGGCCCCCTGCGACCTGGGCGCCGGCACGGTCCGCGACCGCGTCGACGTCCTGGGCGGCCGCCTGGACATGGACATCGTGCCGGGCTGGGGCACGACCATCACCGCCGTCGTCCCGCTCGCCACGCCCGAGGCGCCCGTCGAGGCCGCCCATCCGCTGACGGGGCTCGGCGGGCGGGAGGTCGAGGTGCTCCGGCACCTCGCCCTCGGCCACCGCAACCGGCGCATCGCCGAGGAGCTCCACATCAGCGAGTCCACGGTGAAGTTCCACGTCGCGAACATCCTGAACAAGCTGGGCGTCGACTCCCGCGGGGAGGCCGCGGCCCTCTTCCACGCGGCCGCGTAGCGCCGCCGCCCTCCCGGCCCTGCCGTCCGCGCGGCGCCGCCGTCCGCGCCGCCGGGGCGGCGCCCCGGGTTTGTCAGTGGCGGGTGCCAGACTCGGACGCATGAGCGAGAGGTGGGCGCTGGCCGCCGAGGCGGAGGGGGACGGAGCGCTGCTCGTTCCCCTCGGCCCGGACGGCGCGCCCGCCGGTGCGGTGCGGCGCGAGCCGGACCTCGTGGCGGCCGTGCGGGACCGGCCGGAGGTGGCCCGCTGGGTGTGGCGGTCGACGGCCGAGGTGTACCCGCGGCTGCTGGCCGCGGGCGTGCGGGTCGAGCGGTGCTACGACATCGAGGACGCCGAGCAACTGCTCCTGGGACACGAGGGGCGGCTCGGGGAGCCCCGCTCCGCGGCGGCGGCCTGGGCGCGCCTGCGGAACGCGCCGGTGCCCCCCGACCCGCCGCAGCGCAGCGCCGAGCCCGGCTCGCAGGACTCCCTGTTCGAGCCGCGGCCCGTGGTCTCCGTGCCCTTCGAGGGGCTCCTCGCGGTCTACGCGGAGCAGCTGCGGCGGCACGAGCGGACCGGTCATCCGGGCCGCATGCGGCTGCTGACGGCCGCCGAGTCGGCGGGGATGCTGGTGGCCGCCGAGATGCACCGGGCCGGACTGCCCTGGCGGGCGGACGTGCACCGGGAGCTGCTGCACGAACTGCTCGGCGAGCGGTACGCGGGCGGGGGCGAACCGCGCCGCCTCGCCGAGCTGTCCGACGAGATCTCCGCGGCCTTCGGCCGCCGGGTCCGGCCCGATCTGCCGGCCGACGTGGTGAGGGCGTTCGCGCAGGCGGGGGTGCGGCTGCGGTCGACCCGGCGCTGGGAGCTGGCGGAGGTCGACCACCCGGCGGTGGAGCCGCTGATCGCGTACAAGAAGCTGTACCGGATCTGGACGGCGCACGGCTGGTCGTGGCTGGCCGACTGGGTCAGGGACGGCCGGTTCCGGCCGGAGTACCTGCCCGGGGGCACCGTCAGCGGCCGCTGGACGACCAACGGCGGCGGGGCGCTGCAGATCCCGAAGGTGATCCGGCGGGCCGTGGTCGCGGACGAGGGCTGGCGGCTGGTGGTCGCCGACGCCGACCAGATGGAGCCGCGGGTGCTGGCGGCGATCTCCCGGGACCCGGGGCTGATGGAGGTCGCGGGGCACCCCGACGACCTCTACACCCGCCTGTCCGACCGGGCCTTCTCCGGCGACCGCGAGCACGCCAAGCTGGCGCTGCTCGGCGCGATCTACGGCCAGACCAGCGGCGACGGCCTGAAGAACCTGGCGGCGCTGCGACGCCGCTTCCCGCGCGCGGTGGCCTATGTCGACGAGGCCGCGAAGGCGGGCGAGGAGGGCCGGCTCGTCCGGACCTGGCTGGGCCGGACCAGTCCGCGGGCGGTCGGCTCGGGCGACGACGACGAGGCGGGGCTGCCGCAGGAGTCGGGCGAACCGGAGTCGGAGAGCGGCGAGTTCGTCCCGGGGTACGCCTCGGGGAACGCCCGGGCGCGCGGCCGCTTCACCCGTAACTTCGTCGTGCAGGGCAGTGCCGCGGACTGGGCCCTGCTGATGCTGGCGGCGCTGCGGCGCTCCCTCGCGGGGATGCGGGCGGAGCTGGTGTTCTTCCAGCACGACGAGGTGATCGTGCACTGTCCGGCGGAGGAGGCCGGGGCGGTGACGGCGGCGGTCCGGGCCGCCGGGGACGAGGCGGGGCGGATCGCGTTCGGCGAGACCCCGGTCCGCTTCCCGTTCACGACGGCGACGGTCGAGCGGTACGCGGACGCCAAGTAGGCGCGGCGGGATGCGGAGTCCGGCCGGATTCGCGGAGACGCACGGCGAGGGGCGGCGGGTCGGCCCGCCGCCCCTGTCCCCCGTGCGGAGTGGTCTACTGCGCGGGCCGCGCCTGCCAGCGGGCGCTGAGCGCGATGTCCTTCAGCTGCGCCATCGTCAGCGCGGGCTCGGCGCGCGTGGCGTCCGCGTGCTGGGCACCGGTGTTGAAGGCGGAGACGACGACGCGGAACCCCTCGGGCGTCATGGTGTCGACGGTCCACCAGACGACGCCGGCGCCGCCCTTCTCGCCGGGCTGCTGGGTGAGCTTGACCTTGCGGCCGTCGGGCAGCGTGGTGACGTCGCCGCTGCCGAAGAGCTGGTCGGCGACGTCGCCCATGCCCCACTGGACGTTGATCTGGACGAGGCTCCTGCCCTTGCCGTCGTCGACGACGACGTAGCCGAACTCGCTGTCGCCGCTCTTGTCCACGACCTTGAGGCCCTGGGGCAGCAGGGCGCGCAGGGTGGTCGGGACCGTGTCGCCGGCCGGCCGGGCGGGCGGCCGGTGGGTGCCGGGCTTGATCTGCGTCGACGGCAGCGCCGGCAGCTGCTTCAGCAGCGGGCGCCAGGCGTCGGCCGTGACGAGGGCCCTGAGCTGGGCGGGGGTGAAGGGCGGGTTCTCCCGGCTGACGGGGGAGCCCTTCTCCGCGGCGGCGTTGTACTCGCTGGTGTCGACGAGGAAGCCGTCCTTGGTGAGCAGGACCGCCCGCCAGGACTTGGTCTCCTCGCGCTTGTCGGGGTACTCGTACCCCTGGAGGATCATGAGCCGGGAGCCGTCCGGCAGCCGCTCGGTGGTGCAGTCGTCGTAGGGCACGTAGACCTTGCTGGGGCACTCGACCTGCGACGCGCCCCCCTCGCCGCGGGCGGCGCGGTAGAGGCCGACGGAGACGGCGGCCCGGCCGCGGCCGTCGTCGTAGACGCCGGCGACCGACTGGCCGCGTCCGTCGAGGCCGTCGATCTCCCAGGTGCCGGACGGGGTGTGGGCCTTGAGCACGGCCGCGAGGTCCTTGACCGGGATCTGCGCCTCGCCGGGCTTCTGCGGGGTGGAGGTGCCGGTGGTGGTGTCGCCCGCGGGGGTCCGGGTGGGCTTGGGTGCGGCCACCGAGGTGGTCGCCGCGGTGTTCCCGGGGTCGAGGAGGGATCCGCCGTAGGCGCCGCCGATGCCGACGGCGGCGAGGGCGAGGGCTCCGCCGGTCACGGCGAGGCGGCGGCGCACGAGGCGGCGCCGGCCGCGGGCGAGGCCGCCCGCGACGAGCTCGCGGCGGCCCTCGGCGGAGAAGCCGTCGCCGGTGCGGCGCAGGACGGCGCCGAGCTCCTCCTCGAACCCCTGGTGCCGGGGAGCGTCGTGCGGGAGACCTTCGTTCTGGGGCATGGCGGAACCACCGTTTCCGGTTCGTGGGCGGGACGACTGGGGGGGAGGCCCTAGCGGGCGGCGAACTCGGTGAGGCTGCCGCCGAGCCGTTCGCGGAGGCGGGACAGGGCGCGGACGGAGCGGGTGCGCACCGCGGCGGAGCTGACGTGGAGGGCCTCGGCGGTCTCCTCGATGCTGCGGTCCTCCCAGTACCGCAGCACCACGACCGCCCGGTCCTTGGGCGCGAGTCCGGCCAGCGCGTCGAGCAGGGCGATCCGCAGGGCCGGGTCCTCTCCGGTCTCGGGGGCGCGGTCGGGCAGTTCGCCGAGCGGCCGCTCGGTGGCGGACCGGCGCCGCTGGTGGCTGAGGAAGGTGCGCACCAGCACGGTCTGGGCGTAGGCGGCGGGGTTGCCGACGCGGGCCATGCGCCCCCACAGCGCGTACATCCGGCCCAGCGTCTCCTGGGTGAGGTCCTCGGCGAGGTGGGTGTCGCCGCTGGTCAGCAGGCAGGCGGACCGGAACAGGTGCCCCGTGCGTGCGGAGGCGAACTCCAGGAACTCGTCCGCGCGGGACTTTCTCATGCCCCTCCTTGCCTCTCGGTCACGTGGTGTGGTCGCCGTACACCTCATTGACGCGATGGGGCCGGGGAAATGTTTCAGCGGATCCCGGGGAATTTCCGGGGGATTCCCGCCCGGCGTATCCGAATAAGCGGAATCGGGTAATCCTGAAGGTATGAACACTCTCAGCGCAGCAGAGGTCCTGGCCGCTGGGGTTTGGCAGTCAGGTCTTGGACAGCTTCTCGGCGGCCTGGTCATCGTCGCCGTGCTCATCGGCGCGGTCTGGCTCGGCTTCCGGGTCCGCGACCGCGAATCCTCACCGCCCCAGCCGGACGAACAGCCGCACCGGCCCGACACCGGCGCCCTGCCGGGCGAGACGTCCGAATACCGCAGGGCCGAGGAGATGCCCCGGAACGACGGCGAGCACCGGCTCATGCCGTACCAGCTGAAGGGCTCCGGCGGTACGGAGAGCTCGCCCGACCCGCCCAGCGAGGAGAAGCGCAAGTGGGGCGGGATCTCCAGCGGTGGCTTCGGCAGCGGGGGCACCGGACACGGCGACTGACGCCGGGCGAACCCAGGGCCGCCGTCGGGACACCGGCGGCGGCCGCACCCCGCGTCGCGGAGGTCACACCCCGTGGATGACGACACGCACGACAGAGACGACCGGGCCGTCGGCGCCCGCTTCGAGGAGGAGCGGCAGCGGCTCCGGGCCGTCGCGTACCGCCTGCTCGGCACGTTCGACGAGGCCGACGACGCCGTACGGGAGGCGGTGCTGCGCGCGGCACGGGAGGCGGTACGGGCCTCGGTGCGGCGCGGCGACCCGCCGACCGAGGTCGTCGCCCGGGTCTGCCTGGAGCGGCTCCGCGCCCGCGAGGCGCACCGGGGCGCACCCTGGGACCCGTGGGACCCCTGGGCCGTCGGCGCACCACACCGGCCCCACCGGCCCGAGCAGGTCTCCGACCCCGGGCGGCGGGCCCTGCTCGCCGCCGACCGTGACGCCGCGGGCCCGGACCTCGCGCAGGTCCTGGACGGCCTGACGCCCTCCGAACGGCTGGCGTACGTCCTGCACGACCTGTTCGCCGAGCCCTACGAGGAGATCGCCGGGATCCTGGACCGCACCCCGTCCGCCGCCCGGCAGCTCGCCGGCCGGGCCCGGCACCGGGTGGGCGGCGCCGAGGAGATGCCACACCCCGATCCCGACCGCGGCCGCGAGGTCGTCGCGGCCCTCCTGACGGCCGCGCGCAACGGTGATCTCGACGGCCTGCTCGCCCTGCTCGACCCGGACGTGGTGCTCCGGGCCGACGCGGCCGCCGTCCGTGCGGGGACGGCCGCGGCGCACGGGGCCCCGGCCGTCGCCCGGCCGGTGGCCCGGCACGCGAGGGTGGCCCGCCCCGCCCTGGTGGACGGCATGGCGGGCCTGGTCGAGGGCGATCCGGCGGGCACCGGCGACGCCACCGCGGTCCTCGGCTTCACCGTCCTCCACGACCTGATCACCTCCGTCGACCTACTGGCCGACGCCGACCACCTCAGCCGCCTGGACCTCCAGCCCCTCGACGGCACCGCACGGCGGCCGGTGGCGTGAGGACGCCCCCGAGGGCCTGTCGTCACCATCCCCTCTGCCCTGCGGGCAACGAGGGGATTTCGACGACGCCCCCTAGCGGGCGTCCGTCCGCCGGCCCGCGCGCGAGGAGACGTGGGCCGGCGGCGCCAGGTCGGCCAGCAGGACGGGGTCGGTGACCGGCTCGCCGAAGGTGGACACGACCGGCAGCACCCCCGCCCACAGGCCGAGCGCCGCGTCCTCGGAGTCCCCGTCGTCCGGCGGGCCGGTCCGGGTCTTCACCGACGCCTCGGTGAGGTCCAGGGCGAGGACGGACGTCGCGGCCAGCTCCTTGCGGCTGGGCCGGCGCACGTACTCCCACTGCCCGGGCGAACTCTGCTCGGTGAGCGCCCGCAGGCCGCGCAGCTTCTCCTCCGGATCGGTCACGATCCGCGGCACGCCGTAGACCATCGCGCAGCGGTAGTTGACGCCGTGCTCGAAGACGGAGCGGGCCAGGACCAGCCCGTCGACGTGGGTGACGGTGACGCAGACGGTGGTGTCCGGGGCCTGGACCAGACTGCGGCTGGCGACGGAACCGTGCAGGTAGAGCCGGTCGCCGTCGACGCCGTACGCGGTGGGCACCACCATCGTCGAGCCGTCGACGGTGACGCCGAGGTGGCAGAGGAAGCCCGCGGCGAGCACGGCATCCAGGTCGGCGCGGCGGTGGCTGCCCTTCTCCCGCATGCGGCGCAGCCGGGTCCGCTCGGTGACGTCCAGCCGGTCGTCGGGGGTGGCGGTGGTGGTGCTCATGGTTCCCTCTCGCTCCGAATGATCCGGTGTGCAGGTGTTGTACGGGGTCTCAGCCCGTCACCGCCACCGGGGACCGCCTGTCGGAACGGCGGTGCTCCGCCAGGGAGTCGCAGATCTCGCCGGCCCGCACGGCGGCCATCGACAGCAGGTTGGCCGTGATGCCGTGCGAGTGCTCGGTGCCTCCCATCAGGTAGATCCCGGCCTCCACGCCGGGGGCGGTCTCCACCCGGTAGTCGCGCCGCACCCGCAGCCGCCCGTCCTCGTCGCGCAGGCAGGAGGAGTCCAGAGCGCCGAGCAGCCGGGTCGGGTCGGGCTCGCCGTAGCCCGTGGCGTACACGACGGCGTCGGCCGTCATCGTCTCCGTCTCCCCGGTCGCCAGGTTCCGCACCTCGACGCGGACGCCGTCCGGGCCCTCCTCGACCCCGGTGATCCGGGTGACGCCGAGGATCCGCAGCCGCTGCTCGCCGCGCACCTTCTCCTGGTAGGAGCGGCGGTAGAGCTCCTCGATGAGGTCCATGTCGACCACGCCGTAGTTGGTGTTGCGGTGATAGTCCATCAGGGTGCGCCGGACGGACGGGTCGGCGCCGTGGTAGAGGTCGACCGCCTCCGGGTCGAAGATCCGGTTCGCGTACGGGCTGTCGTCGGCCGGGCTGTACCCGTACCGCGTGTGCACGGCGACGACCTCGGCGTCCTCGTACGTGCGGTGCAGGTGGTCGGCTATCTCGGCGGCGCTCTGGCCGGCCCCGGCCACCACGAACCGGCGCGGGGTGCCGCCGGGCAGCGCGGCCAGCCGGTGGAGGAACTCACTGCTGTGCCAGAGGCGTGCGGAGGACTCGACGCCCTCGGGGAGCCGGGGCACGAGGCCGGTGCCGACGACCAGGTTCCGCGCCCGGTAGGTGACGGCCTCCGCCTCGGCGCCGCTGCCGGCACCGCCGAGGGCGGCCACGTCGACCTCGACGACGGGACCGTCCTGGCCCGCCCGGTCCGCGGGGCGGATCGCGGTCACCTCCAGGCCGTAACGGACCATGTGGTCCACGCCGTTGGCGGCCCACTGGAGATAGTCGTGGAACTCCTCGCGGGTCGGGAAGAGCGCCTTGTGGTTGATGAAGTCGACCAGCCTGCCCCGGTCGTGCAGGTAGGGCACGAAGCCGAAGCGGCTGACCGGGTTGCGCAGGGTGGCCAGGTCCTTGAGGAACGAGACCTGCATGGTCGCGTCCGGGATGAGCATGCCCCGGTGCCAGCCGAACGCCGGCTGCTTCTCCAGGAACACGGCCGTCAGCTCCTCGCCGGGCGCGGCCTGCTCGTTGTGCTCCTCGATGGCGATGGCGAGCGCGAGGTTGGCGGGGCCGAAGCCGACGCCGACGACGTCGTAGACGGGGGTGGTGGTCTCGTTCATGACGGAAACCCTTTCGGGGAAGTCGGTGGATCGGAGGGGGAGTTCAGGACGCACGGGACCGGCCGGCCGTCAGCGCGACACAGACGGCGGCGAGCGCCAGGGCGAACAGCAGCCCCGTGCCGGCGAAGGAGAGGAACACGGCCGCGATCACCAGCGTCACCACGGCCGTCGCCCGCAGCGCACGGCCGGTGCCGTGCGCCCGCAGCGCCGCCGCGGCCGCCGCCACGTACAGGAGCAGGAAGGCGCTGCTGGTGACGACCAGCGCCGGCTCCTCGCCCGTGCCGGCCAGGTTCAGGACGCCGAGCACGGCCGCGTAGGCGCAGGCCAGGGCGAGCGTGGCCGGCACCGGCCGGTCGGCCAGGCCCTTCGGCAGGATCCGCTCGCGGGCGGCGGCCCGGACGACGCGGGTGGCGCCGAGGACCCAGGCGTTGGTGGCGACGACGGCCAGCCCCAGGGCGAGCAGGTCGCCGGCGATCGCGCCGCCCTCGCCGAGCGAGGCGCCGAGCAGGGCCGTGATGACGACCGGCTCGTCGCCCGGTACGGCGAGGTACGCGGCCGTCACCACCGCGTACAGCAGACCCACGATCGGGACGGCCCAGCGGATGGCCCGCCGGTAGCTCCGGGCCGGGTCGTCGACCTGCTCGGCGAGCGTCGAGACGTTCTCCCAGCCGAGGAAGGAGAAGAAGGCGGTCACGACGGCGATGCCGACCCCGCCCCAGCCGTGCGTGACGAACGGCGTGTACTGGCCCGCGTCGAAGCGCGGCACCGCGAGGACCACGGCCCCGCCGAGCCCGAGCAGCAGCACGACCAGCGCGGCGGCCTGGACGCGGGCGCCGGCCGTGAGGCCGAGCAGCGTGAACGCCGCGGACAGCGCCATGAAACCGATGGCCAGGGGGTACACCGGCCCGTCGGGCTCCCCGAGCAGACCCAGCAGGCAGCGGGCCGACACGATGCCCATCACCGGGTTCCCGATGACGTACGTGGCCACCAGCAGCAGCGCCGCCGCCCGCCCCGGCCGCCGGCCGAACCCGGCCTCCACCATCGCCGCCAGCCCCGCCGCGTCCGGCCGCCACGCCGACATCTCCGCGAAGAAGCGCGCGAACGGGTACGAGCTGAGCGCGAGCGCCAGCCAGGCGAGCAGCGCGGCGGGACCCGCCTGCCGCTCCGTCAGCCCCGGCACCAGCAGGATGCCCGTGCCCACCAGACTGCTGACGTAGAACACCACCAGAGCCCGGACCCCGAGCCCCGCACGACCTCCCTCGGCCGTCTCCGGCCGAGCCTCCACATCCGTCATACCGTCACCTCCCGTGACCCCCACACCGACACCGAACCGGGTGCGGCCGCTCCCGTGCGGCCGCACCGCGACCCCGTCTCCCGGCGCCGCCTTCCGGGCGGGCGCGGGAACGGGGGCTCAGGAACCCGTCAGCACCTCCATGGCCTCCGCCGCGGCCAGCTCCGCCGCCGCCGGGGCGGTCTTGAAGCCGGCGCCCGACCACCCGGTCGCGAGGACGACCCGGCTGCCGGCGTGCTCCCGCCCGAGGTGGGGGCGGGAGTGCGGGGTGTAGAGGTCGACGCCCTGCCGGCCGGCGAGGAACCGGGTGGCGGGGTCGGCGAGCCAGGGCCAGCGCACGGCGGCCCCCTCGCGGATGTACGCCACCTGCTCGTCGGTGAGCGTCTCGTCGCCGCCGGGCGGCACGTCCCACTCGTCGACGGGCCGGCCGGCCATGTAGCCGCCGGCCGCCTCCCCGCTGAGCTGGGGCCTGCCCCACACCCCGGTCACCAGGTCGACGACGGTCGGCAGGCCGGCCGTGGCCGGGTGGTGGAAGAAGCCGTACCGGATGGTCTTGGTGCGCCCGGCGTCCGCGCCGCTGAGCTGGTGCCCGGCGATGTTCCCGGTGCCGCCGCCGGCGGCCAGGACGATGGCGCGGGCCTCCACGGGGCCCCCGGGTTCGAGCAGCACGCGGACCCGGTCGGCCCCGGGCGGGGCGACCAGTTCCAGGACCCGCGCGGGCAGCAGCCGGGCCCCGTGGGCCAGGGCGCGGTCGCGGTAGGCGCGCGCGGTGCGGGGCGGGTCGGCGTACCCGGCCTCGGGCTCCCACACGGCGGCGGTGACGCCGTCGACGGCCAGACCGGGGAAGCGGTCCCTGAGCACCTCGGGCCCGAGCAGTTCGGCGGGCACACCCGCGCCGTTGAGCTCCACGACGCCCTTGCGGGCCTGTTCGAGGTCCGCGTCGCCGCACAGCACGAGCGAGCCGGTGGTGAGGAAGCCGTAGGGGCCGGGTGCCAGCGCGGCGGGCCCCCAGGCCAGCTGGTGGCTCCGCAGCGCGAGTCCCCGCAGGTACGGGTCGGGTTCGTAGGACCGCACGAGCCCGCCGGACATGGCGGTCGCGTGGTCCTGGCTGCCGTCCATGGGCGCGACGAGCGCCACCCGGGCGCCGTGCCGGGCGAGCACGGACGCGGTGGCGGCGCCGACCACCCCGGCGCCCACGATGATCACGTCGTAGGCCCGGCCGCGGCCGTGCCCCGGCGCGGTGACGCGCGGCGCGGCCGGCACCGGCACGAGGTCCCAGCCGACGCTGCCCGCCTCCGGCTCCCCGCGCGCGGTGAACCCCCGGTCCGCGTGGGCCCGTACGGCCGCCACGAGCGTGCGCCCGGTCCGGCCCGGGTCCTCGGCCAGGGCCGCGGTGGCGGCGGCGAACGCCGCGTCCACATGGGTCTCCGGGCCGCCCCGCATCCGCGCCACCCGGGCGGCCGGGCGGCCGGGCGGTTCGGCGAGCAGCGCGGCGAACTCGTCCACCGCGCAGTCGTCGGTGAAGTAGAACGCCCCCGCGAAACCGGCCGCCCGCCACTCCCGCCCGACCCGCGCGGCCCCCGCGTGCGTACCGCACACCACGAGCGCGGTGATCCGGGCGGCGGTCTCCGCGTCGGGCCCGTCGACGCCTTCGAGGACCGGGCACCCGCCCGGCCGCGCGCCCTCCGGCGCGGCGGCCTGGGCCGCCCCCGACAGCGCCGCCGGCAGCGGGCACGCCCCCGTCGCCGGGCCGCTGCCGTCCGAGACCACGGCGCCCGACGGCAGGACGGGGGCGCCCGGCGGCGGCGTCCGCGGTGCGCGGACGAGCCCGGCCAGGTGCTCGCCGTAGACGGAGCCGTCGTGGGCGACGGCGATCCGCGTGTGCCCCGCCTCCCGCACGGCCGCCACCAGGTCGACGGCCTGGGCCCGGTCGTCCGGGCACCAGCGCAGGATGGTGCCGGTGCTGTCGGCGAGCAGGTCGGGCGTGGTGGCCAGGGGCAGCAGGACGGGCAGCCCGGCCGCCCGGTAGACGGGCAGGGCCACGCGCGCGCCGGCGCTGTTGAAGTGCCCCACGACCAGCGTGTGCCGGCCCTCCGCGACGACCGCCTCGGCGATCTGCCGGGCCGTCTCGGTCTCGCCCCGGTCGTCGTACAGCTCCCAGGTGACGGAGGACCCGTAGTGGGCGGCCGCCCGCTCCAGGTGCTCGCCCCAGGCGGCCCGCTCCCCGGAGAACGGGCCGACGACGGCCCCGTGCGGCAGGGCGTCCGCCGCGGCCTCCGCCTCCGCCGACTGCAGGCCGGTCACGGCACCGGCCCAGGTGCCGAGCGCGGACACGACGCCGCCCGGCGTCACGACCGCCGACGCGTCGCCGGCCACCGCCTCGGTCTCGATCGGGCCCGGGGCGTCGGCCCCGGGCCCGATGTCCCACAGGAACTCAGGCACTGAAGACCGCCCCGGGCCAGGCCGCCACCGGCGTGCCCGGGGCCAGGGGCGCCAGGGCGTCGGCGTCCACCCGACGCGGGCCGGACGGAAGGCCGAGCAGACCCGCGAGCCGGGCGGAGCCGTACGGCAGGGCGGGCGCGGCCCAGGCCGACAGGGCGGCGGCGACGGCGAGCTGGGCGGCGAGGGCGGCGCGGTGGGCGGGGCCGCCCTCGGGGCGCTCCCGCTCGAAGCCGGTCACGTACCCGAAGTCCTCGGCGAGGCCGACGATCTCGTCGAGCAGCGCGATCGCGCGCCGCGCGTCGTACCCCTCGACGCCGTACGCGTCCCTGAGCTGGCCGACGGTCCCGGCCAGCCGGCCGCGCAGCCGCTCCCACTCCGGGCCCTGCGGCGCCTCGGCGGGCGCCGTGCCGTCGCCGTCCTCGGCGACGGCCGTGAGGAGACGGCCGAGCCAGCCGTCCCAGCGGTCGGCCAGGCGGGCGCGGCTCGCTTCGAGGGCCGGCGAACTGAAGCTGGTCTGGCGCCCGTTGGGCCGGTCGGCCAGCACGTGGTAGCGGAGCACGTCCGCGCTCGTGCGGGCCAGCTCCTCGTGCGCCCAGATGGCGTGGCGGCGGCTGGTCGAGAACTTCAGCCCCTCCAGCCGGTAGAACTCGTTGACCACGAAGGCCCTCGGCAGCGCGATCTCGGGGTCGTACGCCCGGAACGCGGCGGGGAACAGCAGGGCGTGGAAGTAGCCGTTGTCGAAGCCGAAGAACTGGACGGGCGCGGGCGCCGGACCGGTGCCGCCGGCGCCGGTCCACTCCAGGAGGTAGCCCGGGGCCATCTCGAACCAGACGTAGATCCGCTGCTCGGTGAAGCCCTCGACCGGCACCGGCACGCCCCACTCGGAGGGGTGGCTGACGGCGATCTCGGGAAGCCCCTCGGCCCGCATCCACTCGCACAGGGACCGCAGGTGCGGCGGCATGTCGACCTCGTCCCAGAAGTCGGCGAGCTGCTGCTCCCAGGGGGCGAGGGGGAAGTAGAGCCGTTCGCAGTCGCGGAGTTCGGGGGTGGCGCCGCAGCCGGTGCAGACCGGGTTCGCCAGGTCGGCGCAGTCGTTCGGGCGGCCGCAGGGCTCGCAGGCGTTGCCGTTGGAGCCGGATCCGCAGTGCGGGCAGTCGCCCTTCAGGTAGGCCTCGTACAGCCAGCGCTCGCAGCCGGTGCAGTACGGCAGCGGCGTCGTGCGGGCGACGATGTGCCCCGCGTCGTACAGCCGCTGGAAGAACTCCTGGACGGCCGACTGGTATCCGACGTCGCGGCGCGGGCGGACGATCGCGTCGAACGCGGCACCGGCGCGGCTCCACACGGACTCGATCGAGGCGCCGTAGCCGTCGGCGACTTCCTCGCCCTTGCGGCCGCCGTCGTTGATGCCGCGGACGGGGACGTAGCTCTGGTGGTCGTCGAGACCGGTCGTGTAGCGGACCGGGCCGGTGCCCTCGGCGGCCAGGAAGCGGCGCAGCACGTCACCGGCGAGGTACGGGCCGGCGAGGTGGCCGATGTGCAGGTCGCCGTTGGGGGTGGGCGGGGTGGCGGTGATCCACTGGGTCGTCACGTTGTCGCTCATGCGGCAACCTCCTCGTTCTCGTCGGTGGTGGCGGTGCGGTCGGTGGTGTCGGTGCCGTCCGTCGGCAGGGCCGGCTCGCGCAGCGGCCAGTAGAGGGAGACCCAGCTCAGCTCGGCGTCGCCGGTGTTGTGGACGACGTGCTCCTGGTTGCGCGGCAGGACGACGACGTCGCCGGCGCGGAACGGCGGTTCCTGCACGCCGTCGAGGGTCACGGCCCCCGAGCCGGACAGGATGATCATGACCTCGTCCTGGTTGTGGCAGTCGGGGTCGGAATCCCCGCCGGGCCGCAGGAAACAGGCCATCGCCCCCACGGGCGTCTCCTCCCCGCCCGGCCACGGGATCAGCCGCTGGCAGGCGAGCCCGAACTCCTCCGTGGCGGAACTGCGGTCGATGCGGAAGCGGTTGGCCATGGCGGAGGCTCCGGGGGTTCGGGGGAGATCGCGGTACGGGGTCGGGGCGAGCGGCTGCTCCCCCGGCGGCGGGATGGGCGCGGTGAAGGGCATAGGGGTCTCCTCGGGCGGGCGACGACGGGCGACGGGCAGGGCGAATCGCGGCACGGCGGCAGGGCGACGCGACCGGGGGGACGGTGGGGGGGGAGCGGAGGTGCGGGGGCGGCTCGGGGGGCCGGAGGTCGGGTGGGGTGAGGGGCTTTCCGGGCTCCGGAGGCCGGGGTGGGTACGGGTGGCTTCCGGGGTCGGGGCGGCGTGGGGTGCGAGGGCGCGGGCGGCGCTCCCGGTCCGGCTCGGCCCCGGGCCGGCCGTCCGGTCCCGGCTCAGCCGGCGGGCGGTCTGTCCCGGTCCTCCCGGGGGTCGAGCCCGCGCACCGCCGAGACCGGGATGCGGGCGAGGCCCGCCATCACCTGGCGGGGCCCGGCACCCCACCCGTACCGCCGCTTCAGCGGGGCGACATGGGTGGCGATGAGCGCGAGCAGGGGCGTGAGGTCGGCGGGCGCGGCGCCCAGCAGGGCGAGCAGCTGCTCGGTGCGGGTCAGCCCGGCGCCCGGACCGATCCCGTACACGGCGCTGTCCTGCCAGGTGGCGCCCGCGCTGCCCGCGACGACCGTGTTGTGCAGGGCGAAGCCCTGGTTGTCGTGGGCGTGGATGCCGATCGGGGCGGCGACGGCGGCCCGTGCGGACTGGACGAGTTCGATGACCCGCTCCGGGCGGAACGAGCCGAGCGAGTCGACGAGGAACACGGCGTCGAGGGGGCCGAGCGCCGCGGTCTCGCCCAGACATCGGTCGAGTTCCCGGTAGGAGGCGAGGTCGACGTCGGTGAGGAGGAGACAGACGCCCAGCCCGGCCTCCCGCAGCCGGTGCAGCGGGGCCGCGGCGCGCGCCACCCGGTCGTACCGGACGGCGATCCGCACCAGTCCGACGGGGACGGACCCGTCGGCGAGCGCCTCGGCGATCCGGCCGGCGGACGCCGTCGCGGCGGAGTCCGTGACGGGCAGGAGGGCGGTGTCGAGCAGGACGGAGAAGCGCGGACCGTACCGCTCGTCGTGGTCGGCGGGCAGCGGGACCGGCAGCAGGTCGCCGATCGGCGCTCCGGGGCCGGCGGGGTCGTGGACGGTGCCCAGCTCGACGACGTCGACGCCGATCCGCGCGCAGACCGCGAGGTAGTCGGCGGCCAGCGCGGGGGCCAGGGGGCCGCCGGTGAGCTGCCCGCCGGTGCGCAGGGTGCAGTCGAGCAGGGTCATCCTCATCCCCAGCCGGTGTCGTTCGTGCCCGGACCGGCGACCGGCGCGCCCCGCCCGGTGCCGTCGGCGCCGTACGTGCCGCTCAGGACGCTCGCGCCCCACCCGGTGTCACGGCCGCCGGTGCCGCCGTCGGCCCGGGCCACGGAGACGGCGGCCAGGCCCGCGAGGCCGGTGATCAGCGTGGTGGCGAGGAGGCTGCTGCGGGTCCGCCGCTTCATGTCGGGAGGTCTCTTTCCGCGAGGGGGCGCCACGAGGGCGCCGCGAGGAGGTCACGAGGAGGTGGTGATGGTCTGTGACGGCTTGCGAGCTTCACGGGCTGTGCGAGCTTTGGTGAGCTTTGACCTTGCGGGCGGTGGGACGAACGTATCCCGCGAGTGCACGCCAACGGGCTCGAGCGCATGGCTCATGAGGCTGCATGGCAGCAAGAGGACGCCATGACAAACGGGGGACAAAGTGTCGATAACCGACAATCGACCGGGTGCCAGGACCGTACGAAGGGCCCGGGAGGCCGAACCGGGGACCGCGCTCCCCGCACCGCCCGCCGCCGAACCGGCCGCCGAGGACGATCCGTCGGCCCGGGTCTACGGCTGCGTCCTCGACCGCGACCCGGCCCGGCCCGCGGCCCACCCCGCCGAACTCGCCGAGGAACTCCGCCTCCCCCTCGCCCGGGTCGAGTCGGCCGTCTCCGCCCTCCTCGACATGGGCCTGCTGCGCCGCACCCCGGAGCGGACCGTGCTGCCCGTCGCACCCGACGAGGCCGTCCAGCGCACCCTCGGCCCCCTGGAGCGCGAGATGCGCGCCCGCCGCCGGCACATGGAGCGCAGCCGGGAGCAGCTGATGGCCTTCATGCCGCTCTACGAGTCGCACCAGCGCCGGCTGACCCACCTGCGGCAGACGGAGCCCGTCGAACTGCTCACCGACCTCCGCTCGGTCCGCGAGGCCATCACCGAACTCGGCCGCACCTGCGAGCGCGAGGTCCTCACCGCCCAGCCGGGCGGGGGCCGCCGCGCCGAGGTCCTGGAGGAGGCCGTCGCCCGCGACGAGGAACTCCTGCGGCGCGGCGTCCGCATGCACATGCTCTACCAGCACACCGCCCGCTTCTCCGCGGGCACCTGCGCCTACGTGGAACGGGTCGGCCGGCTCGGCGCCCAGGTCCGCACCCTGGACGACGAGTTCACGCGGATGCTCGTCTTCGACCGCACCACCGCCGTGATCCCCGTCCCCGACGACCCCCAGGCCGCGGTCCTGATCCGCGAACCGCACGTCGTCGCCTTCATGGTGGCCACCTACGAACACCTCTGGCTCGAAGCGCTGCCGTTCGAGACCGAGTGGGACCGGCAGACCATCATGGACATCTCCGACGAGCTCAAGCAGACCATCGTCCGCCTCCTCACCGAGGGCCTCACGGACGCCGCCATCGCCCGCCGCCTCGGCCTCTCCGTCCGCAGCTGCCGCCGCCACGTCGCCGACGTCATGTCCACCCTCGGCGCCGAATCCCGTTTCCAGGCCGGCTACCTCCTCGCCCAACAGGAACGCGACCACCCCGCTCCGCACGCCCTCCGGCCGCCGAAAGCCGCCTCGGGCCAGGCCGGTTGACCCCGGACGCCCCGCCCCCGCCTCCCTCAATTCTTGCTCAGAAGATCACTTTCCCCCGCCCCCGCCCCCGCGCCCCCGGTTACGGTCTCCGAGCGGGACGGCCCATCGCCCCGCCTCCACTACGGCTCCGGGGGGCTTTCCGTGCAGTGGTCCATCTTCGACACCCGTCTCTCGCTCCGGGCACCGCGCCCACCGCTCACCGCGGCCGCGGCCCTGGCAGCCCTCTGTCTCCTGGCCACCGGGTGCACCGGAGGCGGCACTCCGCCGGCCGCCCCGCCGACGTCCGCCGCACCGCGCTCCTCCCCCACCGCATCGCAGGAGGAGGCCCAGGGCCGGAGCGCCCAGGCCGCCCTGGAGACGATCTCCCCCGACGACCCCGACTTCGTGGTGTCCGGACTGGAGCGGGTCCCCGACGGCGTCCACGCCCGCCCCCCGCTCCGCAAGGGCCGCGCCTACACGGTCTCCGTCGTCTGCGTCGGCACCGGCGACGTCCACGTCACCCTCGCCGGCCTCGCCCCCCGCCCCGTCCCCTGCGACGGCGTCTCCACCGACCGCCGCGTCGACGACGCCCCCGCCGAACTCCCCCTCGACATCACCGCGGCCCCCGGCTCCACCGGCATGATCGCCTGGCAGATCACCGCCGCCCCCTGACCCCACCGCGACAACAGAAAAGACCAGGCCGGACAGTGTCCGACCTGGTCTTCCTCTGAGCCGCCTTCGGGATTCGAACCCGAGACCTACGCATTACGAGTGCGTTGCTCTGGCCAACTGAGCTAAGGCGGCGTGCTGTGTGGACCCAGCTTGGGTGCAGCAGCGCGGCCAAGTCTACACAGTTTCCGGGGGTGGTCCGACCAGGGGCGGTCGGGGGGCGGATCGGGGCTATGAGCAGCGCTTTCCGTCGCGGGGAGGGGTGCCGTCGAGGAGGTAGGCGTTGATGGCGGTGTCGATGCAGTCGCTGCCGCGGCCGTAGGCGGTGTGGCCGTCGCCCTCGTAGGTGAGGAGGGTGCCGGAGGAGAGCTGGTCGGCGAGGGAGCGGGCCCAGTGGTACGGGGTGGCGGGGTCGCGGGTGGTGCCGACGACGAGGATGGGGGCGGCGCCGTCGGCGGTGATGCGGTGGGGGCGGCCGGTGGCGGGGGTGGGCCAGTAGGTGCAGTTGAGGGCGGCCCAGGCGAGGCCCTCGCCGAAGACGGGGGACGCCTTCTCGAAGGACGGGACGGCCTTCTGGACGTCGGCGGGGCCGGAGTAGGCGGGCGGGAGGTCGAGGCAGTTGACGGCGGCGTTCGCGAACATCAGGTTGGCGTAGGTGCCGTCCGCCTCGCGCTCGTAGTAGCTGTCGGCCAGGGCGAGGAGGCCGGAGCCGTCGCCGCCCATGGCCCGGGTGAGGGCCTCGCGGAGCTGGGGCCAGGCGGCCTCGTCGTACATCGCCGCGATCACGCCGGTGGTGGCGAGGGACTCGCCGAGGTCGCGGCTCTCGCCGGTCGGCACGGGCTTGGCGTCGACGTCGCGGAAGAACTTCTTGAGCGCCGCGCTCGCCGCGTCGACCGACTCGGTGCCCAGGGGGCAGTCGGTCTTGCGGATGCAGTCGGCGGCGAAGGCCCGGAAGGCGGTCTCGAAGCCGGCGGTCTGGTCGCGGTTGAGGTCGATCGCGGGGAGGGAGGGGTCCATCGCGCCGTCGAGGACGAGGCGGCCGACCCGGTCGGGGAAGAGCTCGGCGTAGGTGGCGCCCAGGAAGGTGCCGTAGGACGCGCCCACGTAGGAGAGCTTCCGGTCGCCGAGGACCGCGCGCAGGATGTCCATGTCGCGGGCGGTGTCGACGGTGGAGACGTGCGGCAGGACGGCGCCGGACTTCGCCCGGCAGCCCGCCGCGAACGTCTTGAAGGCGGCGCTGAGCACGTTGATCTCGGCCGCGTCGTCGGGCGTCTGGTCGACCTGGGTGTACGTGTCCATCTGCGGGCCCGTCAGACAGTCGACGGGTTCGCTGCGGGCGACGCCGCGCGGGTCGACGGCCACCATGTCGTAGCGGGCGCGGACGGGGGCCGGGTAGCCGATGCCCGCGTACCCCTGGAGGTAGCCGACCGCGGAGCCGCCCGGGCCGCCGGGGTTCACGAGGAGCGAGCCGATCCGCTTGCCGGGTCCGGTGGCGCGGATGCGCGAGACGGCCAGCTTGATGTCGCCGGCCTCCGGATCGTCGTAGTCGAGCGGGGCGAGGAGGGTCGCGCACTGGAAGCCGGTGACGCCGCAGTCGCGCCAGGCGAGCTTCTGCGCGGCGTACCGCTTCGGCAGCGCGACCGCGGCCGGGGCGGCGGAGGAGCCGGTCGCCGAGGGGGCCGAGGGGGTGGTGCGGGACGCGGCGGCGTCGCTTCCGCCCGTGCAGCCGGAGAGGATCAGCCCGGCGGCCGCGAGGGCCGTGGCGGAGATGCGGAGCAAACGCCTGGAGTCCATTCCCGGAGCGTATCGGGACGGGTACGGATCGTGTCCAATCGCCCGAACGCCCACACGACCGCCCCGGTGGGGACCCCTTCTCAGCCGCGCAGCGCCATCGTCATCGCCTCGACGGCGAGCAGCGGGGCCACGTTGCGGTCGAGGGCCTCGCGGCAGGCCAGGACGGCCTCGATGCGGCGCAGGGTCCGCTCGGGGGTGGTCTCGCGGGCGATGCGCTCCACGGCGTCCTGGACGTCGGTGTTGGCCAGGGCGGTGCGGGAGCGGAGCTGGAGCGCCAGGACGTCGCGGTAGAAGCCGGTCAGGTCGGTGAGGGCGAGGTCCAGGCTGTCGATCTGGGTCCGCCTCCGGCGGCGCTTCTGCTGCTCCTCCAGGTCCTTCATGACGCCGGCGGTGCCCCGGGGCATGCGGCCGCCCTGCACGGCGCCGAGGGCGGCCTTCAGCTCCTCGGTCTCGCGGGTGTCGACCTCCTCGGCGACCTGCTTGGCGTCCTCCGCGGCCGTGTCGATCAGCTCCTGGGCGGCCTTGAGGCAGCCGCCGATGTCGTCGATCCGCAGCGGCAGCCTGAGGACGGCGGCCCGGCGCGCGCGGGCCGAGGCGTCGGTGGCGAGCCGGCGGGCCCGGTCGATGTGGCCCTGGGTTGCGCGGGCGGCGGCGTGGGCCGTCTCGGGCTCGATGCCGTCGCGCCGGATGAGGACGTCGGCGACGGCCTCCACCGACGGGGTGCTGAGGTTCAGGTTCCGGCAGCGGGAGCGGATGGTGGGGAGCACGTCCTCCAGGGAGGGCGCGCACAGCAGCCAGACCGTGCGGGGGGCCGGTTCCTCGACGGCCTTCAGGACGGCGTTGGCCGACTTCTCGTTCAGCCGCTCGGCGTCGGTGACCAGGATGATCTGCCAGCGGCCGTTCGCCGGGGCCGTGTACGACTTGCGGACGGTGTCGCGCATGTCGCGCACGAGGATCTCGGTGCCGACCGCGGAGACCGTGCTGACGTCGGCGTGGGTGCCGACCAGCGCGGTGTGGCAGCCGGTGCAGAACCCGCAGCCCGGCACCCCGCCGAGCGCCCGGTCGGGGCTCACGCACTGCAGCGCGGCGGCGAACGCCCGCGCCGCGGTCTCCCGGCCGGACCCCGGGGGGCCGGTGAAGAGCCAGGCGTGGGTCATCTTCGACGCCTCGGGGGCGGGCTCCCCGGCGGCATGGGCGGTCACGAGCGCGTCGGCGTCGCGCGCGGCGGCGGCGAGCTGCTCCTCGACCCGCGCCTGTCCGACCAGGTCGTCCCATACGGCCATGTCTGCCCCTCCTCAGGTACGCCCTCCATTGTGGGGCAGTCCGCTGACAGCCCCGCCCGGCAAGCCGTCCGGCCGGGCGCGGTGCGGGCGCGGTGCGGGTGGGCGGACGGGCGCGGTGCGGCGGGCGTACGGGGGTCAGGCGGCGTCGCGGGTGCGGGTCAGCCACAGGCCGACGGCGGCGCCGATGACGGCCGCGCCGGAGCAGACGCTCGCGGCGACGTGGGCGGCGCCGGAGTAGCCGGCGACGACGTTGATCCAGACGTTGGAGAGGGCGCCGGCGGCGAGCAGGAGCCAGAACAGGAACCTCATGGGGACCTCCGGGGAAGGGGTGGAGCGACGTGTTCGGTACGAGTTCGATCATCGTCGTCGCGGCGCCCGCGCACAGCGGTGCGCGCCCCCCGGCCGATGGTGGAGCCTGCTCCACCGTGCCGCCCCGCGCCGCCCGCCTAACCTGGCCGCATGCGTGAAGCGATCAAGGACGCGGCCCGGGCGTGGTTCCGGCTCCTCATGGGGGCCGGGATCGCGGTCGTCTGCCTGCTGCTCGCGGGGCTGGCCCTCTTCACCGCCTTCCTCACCCTCACGGTGGTCGGCGCGGGGGTGCTGCCCGAGAGCGTGCTGCTGCTGCGCCGGATCGCGGGGTGGGAACGGCGGCGCACGGGCGCGTGGACCGGGACGCCCCTGCCCGAGGCGTACCTGCCGCTCGACGGACCGCTCCCCGCACGCGTGCGGACGGCCGTCACCGACCCGGGAACCCGCCGGGACCTGATCTGGGCGGCCGCGCAGGCGGTGTACGGCATGGCCCTGTGGTGCGCCTCGCTCGTGCTCGCGGTGTGCGCGGTCCTGGTCGACGGGGTGTGGACGGGGCTCGCGGGCCGAAGGCCGGTGACCCTGCCGCTGCTCGGCCGACTCGCCGACCTGGGGTGCGGCTGGTCGCGCGCCCTGCTCACGCCCGCACCCTCGGCCGCCCGGGACGCCGCCCTGGCCGCCCGCATCGAGCAGCTGACGGCCACCCGCGCGGGCGCGGTCGCCGCGCACGGCGCCGAGCTGCGCCGGATCGAACGGGACCTGCACGACGGGGCGCAGGCCCGGCTCGTGGCGCTCTCCATGCGGATCGGGCTGGCCCGGCGGGCGTACGACTCCGACCCGGCGACGGCCCGCAAGCTCCTGGACGACGCCCAGACGCAGGCCGAGGAGGCGCTGGCCGAGCTGCGGCACGTGGTGCGCGGCATCCACCCGCCGATCCTCACCGACCGCGGTCTGACGGGCGCGGTCCGGGCCCTCGCCGCCGGCAGCGGCCTGGAGGTGGCGGTGACGGTGACGGGCCTGGAGGACCACGCCGCGGACGGTCCGGGTCCGCGCGCGCCCGCCGCCGTCGAGGCGGCCGCCTACTTCGTGGTCGCCGAGGCCCTGACGAACGCCGCCAAGCACAGCGGCGCGGAGCGCGCCTCCGTCGCCCTGGACCGCGAACGGACGGCGCTGCGCGTGCGCGTGCGGGACGAGGGCCGGGGCGGCGCCGAGACCGGCGAGGGCGCCGGCTCGGGACTGACGGGCATGCGCCGCCGGGTCGCCGCGCTCGACGGAACCGTACGACTGACCAGCCCCGAAGGGGGCCCGACCGTGATCGAAGTGGAGCTTCCGTGCGTGTGGTGATCGCCGAGGACAACGCCCTCCTGAGGGAGGGCCTGGTGCTGCTGCTGACCTCCTCGGGCCATGAGGTCGCCGGGGTCGCGGCGACCGGGCCGGAGATCCTTCCGCTGCTCCTGGAGCACCGGCCGGACGTGGCCGTGCTCGACGTGCGGCTCCCGCCCGGCTTCCGCGACGAGGGGCTGCGGGCGGCGCTCGCGGCCCGCGAGCGGCTGCCGGACCTGCCGGTCCTGGTCCTGTCCCAGTACGTGGAGGAGACGTACGCGGCGGAGCTGCTGGGCGGCGGCGCGCGGGGCGTCGGCTACCTGCTGAAGGACCGGGTGGGGCGGGTGGACGAGTTCCTGGACGCCCTGGAACGCGTCGCCTCCGGGGGTACGGCCCTGGACCCGGAGGTCGTCACCGAGCTGCTGGCCCGCCGCCGCGACGACCCGCTGGAGTCCCTCACGCCCCGGGAGCGCGAGGTCCTGGAGCTCATGGCGCAGGGCCACGACAACGCCACGATCGCCCGCTCGATGGTGGTCACCGAGCGGGCCGTGCACAAGCACATCGGCAACGTCTTCACGAAGCTCGGCCTGCCGCCGACCGACAGCGGCGGCCACCGCCGGGTCCTCGCCGTCCTCGCCTACCTCGACGCCTGACGGGCGCGGGGCGCCGGGCTCACCCGGCGCCCCGTGCCTTCGGCGCTCCCCCGCTCCGGCCTCACCGGCCCGCCCGTCGCCCCGAGGCGGGCAGGAAGGTTCCTGCGGCCACGGTGACCACCACGGTCCCGGCGATCAGACCCGCCTGGGCGGGTGCCAGGGTCGGCGGGCCGCCGGTGAGGGCCCAGGCGAAGGCGGCGAGGGGGAGGGCGGCCACGACGGTGCCGACGAGCAGGCCGGTGGCCGTGAGGAAACCGGCCTCCAGGCCCAGCATCCGGCGCAGTTGACCGGCCGAGGCCCCCACCTGGCGCAGCAGCGCCAGCTCGCCGCGCCGTCCGGCGCCGATGAGGGAGAGGGTGCTGAGGACGGAGAGGACGGTGAGTCCGCCGACGGCACCGACGACGACGGCCGACACGATCCCGTTCAGCTCGGCCCCGGGCGGCGTCACCTGTTCGGGAGCGACGCCCGGGCCGCCCGTGGTGCCCGCCTCCGTCGCGGCCAGCACGCGCGCGGGGTACGGATCGCTCATGTGGGGGGCCAGTTCGGCCGCGGGCAGCAGGAACTCACCGAGGGCGAGGGACCGTTCGTACACCGCCACGACGCGGAGCCGCCTCGGGGTGCCGTCGCCGAGCCGAAGCTCCACGGTCGAACCGGGGCGCGCGTCCAGGGAGTCGGCCATGTCGGCGCCGACGGCGACCGTGCCGGGCCGGCCGAGACCGGCCAGATCGCCCGCGACGACGCCGGGGTCGAGGGTCCCCGGGAGGCCGGCGGCGTCCACGCCGAGGACGGGGAGCCGGTCGAGGCGCGGGGTGCCGGCCTGCGTCCGGGCGACGACGACGGTCGAACGCAGCACGTCGGTGGCCGACCTCACGCCCGGCAGCCGCCGGACCCGGTCGGCGGTCGTGCCGGTGAACGCGAGGTCCGCGGTGGTCGCCGCCCGCGCCTGGGAGGCCGCGGCCCGTTCCATGGTCGTGCCCGCCGAGAGCTGCACGAGGGCGAAGGCGGTGACGAGGACGACCGGGACGAGCGCGGCGCCGAGGCGGCGCGAGTGCGCGGTCGCGCCGGCGGCCGTGATCCGTCCGGGCGCGCCGCCGAGCCACCGGAGGGGCCGGTCGAGGACGGTCATGGCGGCCCGCGCGATCCACGGTCCGAGCAGGGCGCAGCCCGCGACGAGGGTCACCGTGGCCGCTCCGGCGGCGGCCCCGGCCGCCTCGCCGCCCTGGGCCGTGGCGGTGCCGGCGGCGGCCGCGCCGAGCACGAGCAGCGCGATGCCGCAGATCCGGCGGGCGGAGCCCTTCCCCGCGCGGCCGGGCCGCCGGGTCGCCCCGAGGGCGACGAGCCGGGCGAGCCCCACGACGACGGCGACGACGACCGTCAGGCCGGCGAACAGCCAGGGCGGTACCGGGAGTTCGAGGCCCTCGGGGACGACTCCGGTGCGGTCCCGCAGCGCCGACCACAGGGCGGGGAAGGCGGGGACGGCCACGAGGGCGCCGAACAGGGCCGAGCCGGCCGCCACCCGGGCCGCCTCCCGGCCGGCCGCGGACCGCACCTGACGGGGCGTCGCACCGGCGGCGAGCAGCAGTTCCCGTTCACCGGCGCGCTGCCGGAGCGCCTGCGCGACGAGTGAGGCGAGGACGAGGACGGCGACGAGGACGACGGTCCCGGAGACCGCGGCGAGCAGCTGGAGGAGCTCGGACCGGGCGGGCCGGGCGGCGAGGTGTTCGGCGTCGCCGCGGCCGTCGCCGGTGAACGCCCGGAGCGGCCGGCCGGCGGCGGTGTCCCGCAGGCCCGCGGTGTCCAGGGCGGCCCGCACGCGCGCGTGGAGGGTGTCCACGGGCAGGCCCGGCTCGGCGAGGACCCCGACGGCGTCCACGGTCCCCGGGTGCCCGGCGAGCCTGCGCGCCTCCGCGGCGGTGAAGTACAGCGCGGCCGGTCCCTCGGCCACGCCGACGACCGTCCGCCCGGCCACGGTGTCCCCGACCCTCAGGGCGGTCCCGGCACCGGCACCCGTTCCCGCGACCACCTCTCCCGCCGTGCGCGGCGCGCGCCCGTCGAGCAGCCGGTACGGGGCGAGCGCGGCGGCGTCCCAGGAGCGCCCGGTGCGGGTCCGGGGCCCGCCGGCCGCCGCTCCCGCCCCGTCGGACGGTCCGGCCTCCCGTACGGCGAACGTGTCGTCCGGCACGGCGGCGCGGACGCCCGGGACCGCGCGGACGACGTCGACGGCCGCGCGCGGGACGGGCACCCGCTCGGTGAGGGCCGCCCTCTGGGTGGTCGGCTCGCCGCCCCACGGGGTGGCCGTCCAGCGGACCTCCTGGTCACCGGCGACGACGACCGGCGCGGCCGCGTACCGCTCCACGCGCGCGTGGCCGAGGGCGGTCGAACCGACGGCGAGGGCGAGGGTGCCGAGCAGGACCGAGGTGAAGGCGACGGCCGCGAAGACGGCCGCCCACGCCGAGCGGTGCGCGCGCAGCGACCGTGCGGCCAGCAGGGTCACCGCCGGGTTCCCGAGCCGGCTCACCGCGCCACCGCCAGGCTGCGCCGGTCCGCGGCGCGGGCGCCCAGGGCGTCGCGCACGCCCGCCTCGTCCGGGCGGTCCAGGCGGCCGACGAGCCGCCCGGAGTCCAGGAACACGGCCTCGTCCGTCCAGGCCGCGGCGACCGGGTCGTGGGTCACCAGGACGACGGTGCGGCCCCGCTCGTCGACGGCGCGGCGCAGCAGGGCGAGGACTCCGGAGGCGGTGACCGGGTCGAGTGCGGCGGTGGGCTCGTCGGCGAAGACGACCTCGGGCTCGTTGACGAGGGCGCGCGCGACGGCGACCCGCTGGCGCTGGCCGCCGGAGAGGTGCTCGGGGGCGTCCTCGGCCCGGTCGGCCATCCCGACGGCGGCGAGGCCGGCCAGCGCGCGGGCGTCGAGCGCCCGGCCGCCGCGGGCCCCGGCGAGGAGCAGCGGGAGGGTGACGTTCTCGCGGACGTTCAGGGCGGAGACGAGGTTCAGCGACTGGAAGACGAAGCCGATCCGGTCCCGCCGGAGCCGGGTGAGTCCGGCCTGCTTCAGCGTGGCGAGGTCGGTGCCCCCGATCCGTACCGTTCCGGCCGTCGGCCGTTCGAGTCCGGCCGCGCAGCGCAGCAGCGTGGACTTGCCGGAGCCGGAGCGGCCCATCACCGCCACGAAGCGGCCGCGCGGGACGGTCAGGCTCACCCGGTCGAGGGCGGGGGCGCCGGAGCCGTAGGTCCGGCTCACGCCGTCGAGGGCGAGGGCGGGCCCGCTCTCCGTCACTGCTGTCGTCGTCATGCCGACAACGCTAGGAAAGCGCAGGTCACAGCGGTATGGGGCAGGCTGCCCGGTGGGGGGTGGAGCTGGCTACACCCCCCACCGGGGGAGATCAGCGGCGGCGGCCGTCGCTCTCGTCCTCGTGCGGGCCGAACAGTTCGTCCGCGAGGGTCGGGAGATCGTCGAGCGGGGTCTCCTCGGCCCAGTCGGGGCGACGGCGGGGGCGGCCCTGCTCGTCGAGCTGGGGCAGCTCGCGGGTGCGGTCGTTGGCCCCGTGCGGCTCGTCCGCGCCGCTCCCGGCGGGCTCGTCGCGGAAGATGCCCGGCGGGACCCGGTCGGCGGGGTCGGACGCGCGGGTGCCGCGGGCGGGCCCGGCGTCCCGTACGGGGGGCAGGACCGCGGTCTCGTCGGCGTCCCGGGGCTCCCGGACCGTCGGCAGGACGGCCGTCGTGTCGGCGTCGGGCCGCACGATCGGGGTGGCCACGGTGATCTCCTCGGGGGAGACGGCCGGCGCGTCGGGCTTCACGATCGGCGTCGCCACGGTGACCTCGTTCGCCGACACGTCGGCGGCGCGGGCCGCCCTGGCCGCCTCCTCGGCGGCCTTCCGCTCGGCCGCGGCCCGCTTCTCGGCGGCGGTCTTCGCGGCGACGGCCTTCTCCGCCGCGGCGCGCTCCTGCTCGGCGGCGGCCTTCTCCGCGGCCGCCTTGGCCTGGGCCGCCTTCTCCTTCGACGCCCGGGTGGCGGCGGCCCGCTCGGCCGCGGCCTTCTCCGTCGCGGCCTTCTCCGCGGCGGCCCTGGCGGCTGCCGCGGCGGCGACCTGCTCGGCGGCGGCCTTCGCCGCCGCCTCTTCCGCGGCCTTCGCGGCCGCGGCGGCCTCGGCCGTCCGGCGGGCCTCCTCGGCGCGCAGCAGGGCCTCCTCGGCCTTGCGCTGCTTCTCCAGGCGGCGTTCCTCGGCCTCGGCGCGCAGCCTGGCCTCCTCCTCGGCCTCCCGGCGGAGCCGCTCCTGCTCCTCCTTGCGGGCCTTCTCCTCGGCCGCGAGGCGCTTGCGCTCCTCCTCCGCCGCGATCCTGGCCTCCTCGGCCCGGCGGCGCTCCTCCTCCGCCTGGCGTTCGGCCTCCAGGCGGCGCGCCTCTTCCTCCTCGCGCCGCTTGCGCTCCTCCTCCTCGGCACGGAGCTTGGCGAGCTGGGCCTGCCGCTCGCGCTCCAGGCGCTCCTCCTCGGCCTTGCGGGCGGCCTCTTCCTCGGCCTTGCGCCGGGCCTCCTCCTCGGCCTTGCGGCGCGCCTCCTCGGCGGCCTTCACCTCGGCCTCGGAGAGGGGCAGCATCCGGTCGAGCCGGTGGCGGACGACGGTGGTGACGGCCTCGGGCTCCTGGCCGGCGTCGACCACGAGGTAGCGGCCGGGGTCGGCGGCGGCGAGCGCGAGGAAGCCTGCGCGCACGCGCGCGTGGAACTCGGGCGGCTCGGACTCCAGGCGGTCGGGGGCTTCGGTGAACCGTTCCCTCGCGGTCTCCGGGGAGACGTCGAGGACGACGGTCAGGTGCGGGACGAGCCCGCTGGTCGCCCAGCGCGAGATGCGGGCGATCTCGGTCGGGGAGAGGTCGCGGCCCGCGCCCTGGTAGGCGACGGAGGAGTCGATGTACCGGTCGGAGAGGACGATCGCGCCCCGCTCCAGGGCCGGGCGGACCAGGGAGTCGACGTGCTCGGCGCGGTCGGCCGCGTACAGCAGCGCCTCGGCGCGGTTCGAGAGCCCCGCCGACGACACGTCGAGGAGGATCGAGCGGAGCCGCTTGCCGATCGGGGTGGCACCGGGCTCGCGGGTGACGACGACCTCGTGCCCCTTGGCGCGGATCCACTCGGCGAGCGCCTCGACCTGGGTCGACTTGCCGGCCCCGTCGCCGCCCTCCAGGGCGATGAAGAAGCCGGTCGCGGAGGGTGCCTGGACCGGGTCGGAGCCGCGGAGCGCGTCGCGCAGGTCGCGGCGGAGCGGGACTCCGGCGCGGTCGTCGGTCCGGGCGAGGACGAGCGCGGCGACCGGCAGCAGCAGCGCGCCGACGAGGACGAGGGTGAAGGCGGCGCCGCCGTGCGCGAAGACGAACTCGCCGGAGGCGAGGCGGTGCGGGCCGATCGCGGCGGCCAGCAGGGGGGCGGCGAGCGCGCCGACGCCGATGCCGACGCGGGCGGTGGCCTGGAGGTGCTCGGTGGTGCGGGCCCGGCGGGGCTCCTCGGTCTCCTGGTCGACGAGGTGGTGACCGGTGTTCGCGGCGACGCCGGCGGCGTAGCCGGCGAGGACCGCGAGGAGGAGCACGGTCGCCGTGTCGGGGACCAGGCCCATGACGATGAGGGCGACGCCGGTGACGGCGGTCGCGAGGGCGAGCAGCCGGCGCCGGGACAGGACGGGCAGGACGGAGCCCGCGGTGCGGATGCCGACGGCGGTGGCGCCGCTGAGCGCCAGGATCAGCAGCGCGTACGTGACGGGGCCGCCGCCGAGGTCGTAGGCGTGGAGGACGGCGACGGACGCGGCGGCGGCGATCGCCCCGGCGACGGTGGCGCAGGTCAGGACGAACAGCTGCAGGGCGCCGGTCCGGCCCTTGTCGGGGGCGGGCCTCGCGTCCTCGGCGGCGCCCTTGGCGGTCGGCCGGCGCAGGCCCTCCAGGGGCGAACGGGGCCGGGGCGTCTCCCCGCCGGGCAGCGTCATCGCGTACACGACGGTGACGGAGGCGGCGAAGAGCCCGGCGGCGACGTACGAGCCGAGGGCGGCCTGGTGCAGCGAGAACCAGTCGATTCCGGCGCCGAGCAGGTTGCCGACGAGGGTCGCGGCGAGCAGGGCGGCGGCCGCGGCCGGGACGGCGAGGAAGGCGGTGCGCTGGGACAGCCGGCGCAGGGCGCCGAGGTGGTCGGGCAGCGGCCGGACGGCGGCGCCCTCCAGCGGCGGGGCGGGCAGCAGCGCGGGCGCGGCGCCTTCGCGGCCGATGGTCCAGAGCCGCTCGGCCGCACCGGCGACGAAGACGGTGCCGAGGAGGTACCAGAGGGCCGCGTCGCCGGTCCAGTCGATCCACAGGGGCGCGGCGACGAGCAGCGCGATCCGGACGCCGTCGGCGCCGATCATGGTCCAGCGCCGGTCGAGGGCGCCGCCGGGTCCGGTGAGCGCGGTCAGCGGTCCGAGGAGGACGGCGCCGAAGACGACGGAGGCCAGCAGCCGTGCGCCGACGACGGCGGCCACGGCGAACGCCGCGCCCCGGTAGCCGCCCCCGAGCGCGCCGGCGGCGACGGCCGCCTGCAGCCCGAGGAGGACGAGGACCAGGAGGGCGAGGACGTCTCCGGTGCCGCCGAGGGCGTGTGCGCTCCACAGCCTGCGCAGGGGCTGATGGCGCAAGAGGGCGCTGACGGCGCGCTCCCGGGAATCCGCGACGAGTGCGGCGTCGGAATCGCCGGCGCGGTCTGGCTGCTCTGCTCGCGTCATCCGTCCACCCTATCCGGACGGCCTCGTTCGTCGCGGCCCCCGCCCGAACATCAGGACGAGGCTGTGACGGTACGGCGACGGGGGCGGGGACACCCGGTCCCCGCCCCCGTCGTCCGCGTGGTGCGGTGCTACTCCGGCTTGGCCGCCGCCGTCTTCTTGGCGGTGGTCGTCTTCTTCGCCGTGGTGGTCTTCTTGGCGGCCGTCTTCTTGGCGGTGGTGGTCTTCTTCGCCGTCGTCTTCTTGGCGGCCGTCTTCTTCGCCGGGGCCTTCTTGGCGGCCTTCTTGACCGGTCCCTTGGCACGCTTCTCGGCGAGCAGCTCGTAGCCGCGCTCGGGCGTGATCGTCTCCACGCTGTCGGCGGTGCGCAGGGTGGCGTTGGTCTCGCCGTCCGTCACGTACGGGCCGAAGCGGCCGTCCTTGACGACCACGGGCTTCTCGCTGACGGGGTCGGTGCCCAGCTCCTTCAGCGGCGGCTTGGCCGCGGCGCGGCCCCGCTGCTTGGGCTGGGCGTAGATCGCGAGCGCCTCTTCGAGGGTGATGGTGAAGAGCTGGTCCTCGTCGGTGAGCGACCGCGAGTCCGTGCCCTTCTTCAGGTACGGGCCGTAGCGGCCGTTCTGCGCGGTGATCTCGACGCCCTCGGCGTCCGTGCCGACGGTCCGCGGCAGGGACATCAGCCGGAGCGCGTCCTCCAGGGTGACGGTGTCGAGGGCCATCGACTTGAAGAGGGAGGCGGTGCGCGGCTTCACCGCGTTCTTGCCGGTCTTCGGGGTGCCCTCGGGCAGGATCTCGGTGACGTACGGGCCGTAGCGGCCGTCCTTCGCGACGATCTGGTGGCCGCTGGCCGGGTCGGTGCCCAGCTCGAAGTCGCCGCTGGGCTTGGCCAGCAGCTCCTCGGCGTGCTCGACGGTGAGTTCGTCGGGCGCGAGGTCGTCGGGGACGTCGGCGCGCTGGTGGCCCTCGGCGTCCTTCTCGCCGCGCTCCACGTACGGGCCGTAGCGGCCGACGCGGAGGACGATGCCGTTGCCGACGGGGAACGAGGAGATCTCGCGGGCGTCGATGGCGCCGAGGTCGGTGACGAGCTCCTTGAGGCCGCCGAGGTGGTCGCCGTCGCCGTTGCCGGCGTCCGCGGCGCCGCCGGTGGCGGCCGTACCGCCCTCGCCCTCGCCGAAGTAGAAGCGCTTCAGCCACGGCACGGACTGGGCCTCGCCCCGCGCGATGCGGTCGAGGTCGTCCTCCATCCGGGCGGTGAAGTCGTAGTCGACGAGTCGGCCGAAGTGCTTCTCCAGGAGGTTGACGACGGCGAAGCTCAGGAAGGACGGCACGAGGGCCGTGCCCTTCTTGAAGACGTAGCCGCGGTCGAGGATGGTGCCGATGATCGACGCGTACGTCGACGGGCGGCCGATCTCGCGCTCTTCGAGCTCCTTGACCAGCGAGGCCTCGGTGTAGCGGGCCGGGGGCTTGGTCGCGTGGCCGTCGGCGGTGATCTCCTCGGCGGAGAGCGCGTCGCCCTCGGCGACCTGCGGCAGGCGCCGCTCGCGGTCGTCGAGCTCGGCGTTCGGGTCGTCGGCGCCCTCGACGTACGCCTTCATGAAGCCGTGGAAGGTGATCGTCTTGCCGGACGCGCTGAACTCGGCGTCGCGGCCGTCGGCGGCCCGGCCGCCGATCTTGACGGTGACGGAGTTGCCGGTGGCGTCCTTCATCTGGGAGGCGACGGTCCGCTTCCAGATCAGCTCGTAGAGGCGGAACTGGTCGCCGGTCAGGCCGGTCTCCGCCGGGGTGCGGAAACGATCACCCGAAGGACGGATCGCCTCGTGCGCCTCCTGGGCGTTCTTGACCTTGCCCGCGTAGACGCGGGGCTTCTCCGGCAGGTAGTCGGCGCCGTAGAGCTGCGTGACCTGCGCCCGGGCCGCCGCGACGGCGGTCTCCGAGAGGATCGTGGAGTCCGTACGCATGTAGGTGATGAAGCCGTTCTCGTACAGCTTCTGCGCCACCTGCATGGTCGCCTTCGCACCGAAGCCCAGCTTGCGGCTCGCCTCCTGCTGGAGGGTGGTGGTGCGGAAGGGCGCGTACGGCGAACGGCGGTAGGGCTTGGACTCGACCGAGCGCACGGCGAACGCGGTGTCGGCGAGCGCGGCGGCCAGGGCCCGTGCGTTCGCCTCGTCCAGGTGGAGCACGGCCTCGGACTTCAGCCGTCCGTCGGCGCCGAAGTCACGGCCCTGCGCGACACGCTTGCCGTCGACCGTCGCGAGGCGCGCGACCAGCGACGACGGGTCGGAGGCGTCACCGGAGCGGCCGGTGCCGAAGGTGCCGGTGAGGTCCCAGTACGAGGCGGAGCGGAAGGCGATGCGCTCGCGCTCCCGCTCGACGACGAGGCGGGTGGCGACGGACTGGACACGCCCGGCGGACAGCCGCGGCATGACCTTCTTCCACAGGACCGGCGAGACCTCGTAGCCGTACAGCCGGTCGAGGATGCGGCGGGTCTCCTGGGCGTCGACCATGCGCTGGTTCAGCTCGCGCGGGTTGGCGACGGCCTCGCGGATCGCGTCCTTGGTGATCTCGTGGAAGACCATCCGGTGGACCGGGACCTTGGGCTTGAGGACTTCCTGGAGGTGCCACGCGATGGCTTCGCCCTCGCGGTCCTCATCGGTGGCGAGGAAGAGTTCGTCGGACTCCGCGAGGAGCTCCTTGAGCTTCCTGACCTGGGCCTTCTTGTCGGCGTTGACGACGTAGATGGGCTGGAAGTCGTGCTCGACGTCGACCCCGAGGCGGCGCACCTCGCCGGTGTACTTCTCCGGCACCTCGGCGGCGCCGCTGGGGAGGTCGCGGATGTGCCCGACGCTCGCCTCGACGACGTAGCCGGGGCCGAGGTAGCCCTTGATCGTCTTCGCCTTGGCAGGCGACTCGACGATGACGAGTCGGCGGCCGCCGGGTGCGGTCTCGCTGGTCGGGGACAACTTCGCTCTTCTCTCCGGGGTCGACACTCTCTGGCACGTACGGCACTGGCACGCACGACAGCGGCACGGACGGTGACGCTCCCGTCGCTGCGGAGTGTGACGGTACAACCCGCCCCCGTGTCAAACGGCGAAAGCCCGCAACGGCCACTCGAACGGTAACCCGAGTCCTGGCATTCCTGCCGCCCGGACTCCCGGACGGGCGGGGCGGGCCGTCGCGCGGGTGCCGTCGGCGGAGGGGGCACGGGCGGGGCCCGCGAGGCGTCAGAGGCGCCCGAAGCACCAGAGCCCGAGGACCAGGAAGGCGAGGCCGGACAGGCCCGTCAGGGCGACGGCCGCGCGCGGCGCGACCCCGTACACCACGGGCTCACGGTGCAGCGAGCGCACGGTGGTCCACAGCAGCAGGGCGCCTCCGAACAGCGTGAACGCCGCCCCCGCGAAGATCGCCGGCCCGCTCTCCATGCCCGTACCCCGTTCCGTCCCCGTGCGGTGATCGTCTCCCGGGCCGAGGCTGGCACCTCCGGGCATCGTGGGCACGAACTCCGGGTGAACGCAGCGGGGCGGCCCCGGAGGGTGTCACGAAGATGGCCGGTAGTGACCCATTCCTCACCCCTCGCCTCCCTTCCGTCACATGGTGTCGAGCGTGGCGCGGCGCCGGCTGCCGCGCTCGAAGAGCCCCAGGAGGACCACGGCGAGCACGCTCCAGCCGGCCCCCACCGCCAGCTCGGCCCCCAGCAGCCCGCCGTCCAGGCCGGTCCCCGCGGTCAGCCCGCGCGCCGCGTCCGCCGCGTGGGTGAGCGGCAGCAGCTCGCCGGCGGTCCGCATCCACTCCGGCAGCGTCTCCCGCGGGACGGCCGCGCCCGTCAGGAGCAGCAGCCCGGAACTCGCCACGTTGGAGACGAGGAACACATCGCGGAAGCGGAGCCCGAGCGCGCCGAGCGCCAGCCCGAAGGCCGAGCAGGCACCGGCCGCGACGAGCAGCACCAGCGCGAGTCCGGGCAGCGCCCGGGCGGGCACCGGCAGACCGAGGAGCAGCGCGGCGGCGGTGAGCACGAAGGCGCTGACGAACAGCCCGTTGAGGACGTACGGCAGGGCGCGCCCGAGCCACAGCGGGACCCGGGGGCGGGGGGAGAGCAGCACCGCGCCGAGGGTGCCGTAGCGGCGCTCGTTGGCGACGGCCATCGTGCCGCCGTACACGCAGGAGGCGGAAGCCGCGAGGACGGCGTTCCCGACCAGGTGGAAGCGGTCGTCGGCGACGCCCAGCTGCCGGCCGAGGAAGACGAAGAAGATCACCTGGAGGAGCGGCCCGACCAGCAGGGTTCCGACGAACATCGGCGGCGTGGTCCAGTTGAACAGCGCGCGGTAGGAGATCGCCCCGCCGACGACGACGAGCCGGGCGGTACCGGGGAAACGGAACATGGCTCTCTGGCCTTTCAGGTGAGGGCGAGCGTGGCCGCGGCGCGCGCCCGGCGCTCCACCCGGCCGAGGACGAGGACGGCGGCCAGCGCGTATCCGGCGCCGAGCGTGGCGGCGGCCAGCAGCGGCACGACCACCTCCCCGCCGGAGGTCGCCGCGTGCACGGCCCGCGCGCCCCAGGTCGTGGGCAGCGCCCAGGAGACCGGACGGGTCCAGACGGGCAGCACGGTGACCGGCACGAGCAGGCCGGACAGCAGCCAGACGGGGGTGTCGAGCGGGTTGGCCAGCGCGTTGGCGTTGCGCAGCAGGACGAAGGTGGCGGCGAGCAGCAGCCCCGTCATGCCCAGAGCGAGGACGCAGACCGGGACCGCGACGAGGAAGAGCAGCGGGTGGGCGAAGTCGAGCGGCACGTCGAAGAGGAGGACGCCCCACAGGACCGTCGCCCCCATCGCGTACGTGCCGATGACGGCGGTCGCCAGGGTGATGGGGAGCAGCACGAGCGCGAGCGGGGTCGGCGCCACGACGAGGGTCTCCAGCGTGCCGAGCCACCGCTGGTTCTGCACCGCGCCGCCCGAGCCGAAGAGCACCGAGCCCCAGATGCCCATGAGTCCGGCCCCGACGGAGGCGGTGAGCAGGCGGTCCGGGTCGCCGGCCGCGCGGAACAGGTGGACGGCCAGGGTCGCGTAGACCAGCGGGACGAGGACGGCGAAGGTGATCTCCAGCGGGGAGCGCGACATGTACGCGACGTGGGTGCGCACCCCGACCAGCAGCAGCCGCGGGACGCGCCTCACGCGGACACCCCCCGGGCGGCGGTCCCGGCCGCCTCCTCCACGATCGCGATGTAGGCGTCCTCCAGGGAGGGTTCGCGGCTCGTGACCCGCCCGATCCGGACGCCTTCGAGCGCCGCCAGGACGGGTCCGTGCAGGTCGGCGGCGCCGCGGCCGGTCTGCACGGTCACGGTCTGGAGCGCGCCCCGGTCCTCGGCCGACACGCCCCGCACCCCGGGCAACCGGCGGACCCGGCCGAGCCGCTCCTCGTCGACGCCGTACGCCTCGATCTCCAGCACGTCCCGTTCCCGCACGAGGGACTTGAGGCTGCCCGGGGTGCCGAGGGCGCGGACGCGGCCGCCCGCGATGACGGCGATCCGGTCGCAGAGTTCGTCGGCCTCGGCCATGTAGTGGGTGGTGAGCAGCACGGTGGTGCCGGCCGCGGCGAGGTCGGCGACGGTGCGCCGCAGGTCACGGGCGGCGACGGGGTCGACTCCGACGGACGGCTCGTCGAGGAAGAGGACGTCGGGGCGGTGCAGCAGGCCGCGGGCGATGTGGAGGCGCTGCCGCATGCCGCGCGAGTACCCCTCGACCCGCTCCCGCTCACGGCCCGAGAGGCCGACCAGGTCGAGGAGTTCGGCGATGCGGCGCTTCTGGTCGCGGGCCGCGACGCCGTACAGCTCGGCGAAGTAGCGGAGGTTGTCGAGCGCGGAGAGGCGGTCGTAGAGGCCGCGGTCGCCGCCGAAGACGTACCCGATCCTGCGGCGCACGGCGACGGGGTCACGGGCCACGTCGTGGCCGAACACCCGGGCCGTGCCGGACGTCGGCAGCAGCAGGGTGTTGAGCATCTTGATGGTGGTGGTCTTGCCGGCGCCGTTGGGCCCGAGCAGCCCGAACAGCTCCCCGGGCGCCACCTCGAAGGTGACCCCGCGCACGGCCTCGGTCTCGGTGCGCCGGGATCTCGGCCATCCGGTCCTGCTGGTGTAGGTGCGGCGCAGCGCGTCCGCCTCGATTGCGAGCATGGGGCGGACGGTAGGAGCCGGCGGGAGGGCGGGGCCATCGATTCGGGGGCTCCCGAATCGTCGCCCGCGGCCTCACGCCACGGCGCCGAGCACGTCCTGTCCCGCGAGCAGGGCGAGCAGCGAGCGCCCGGTGTCGGTGAGTTGGTAGTACACCGAGCGGCCGACGCGGTGCCGGGTGACGACGCCGGCCTCGGAGAGCACCGACAGGTGCTCGGAGACCGTGCTGGGCGCGAGGCCGAGCCGGTCGGCGAGGCCGGCCGTGGTCAGGGGGCCGCCGAGCTCGCGCAGGACGGCGGCGCGGCCGCGGCCGAGCATCAGCCCCAGCCGGTCCTCGGCGACGGGTTCGGGGGGTTCGCGCAGCGCGGCGGCGCCCCTGGCCTGGAAGCTGAGCGCGAAGACCTCGGGGTCGTCGGTCGAGTAGAGCCGGCAGCCCTCGGCGAAGACCAGCGGCACGAGGACCAGGCGGCGCTCCCCCGGCGCGTACACCGCGTCGACGTGCTTGGTCAGTTCGAGCACGGGCGGCCGCCACCGTCCCCTGCTCTCCAGTCCGGCGAACAGCGCGTCGACGCCCTCGGTCGCGAACGTCCGGGCGCGGACGAGCACTTCGTCCTCGACGAGCCGCCGCATGGTCGGCCAGTACGGCTCGATCGCCCCTTCCCAGTAGGCCGCGTACGCGTCGGCGAGCGCCGCGCAGGCCGCCTCCGGGTCCTCCAGGTAGGGCCGCAGGAAGGGCGCGTCACTCATGCCGGGATAGCAGGCGGCCGCCTGCTCGCGCACGAACGCCGGGTCGGTGGCCCGCAGGGCGGCGAGTTCCTCGTGGACGTGGACGGTGCCGAACGGCCGCGGCAGCAGGAAGTCGGAGACGCCGTAGCGCCCCTCGGCGAACAGGTCCCACAGCGGACGCAGCCGGTCGTCCCCGCGCCACACCTCGCGCGCCCGCCCCACCCACTCCTGGTACGGCCAGGACGGGTGGCGCCACGGCAGCGCGAGGTGCATCGAGCAAAACGCGTCGCGCAGGGGGCTGACGGCGATCCGGGTCGCCCCCAGCGCGGCCTCGTCCAGCTCGATCCGTATCAAGCGCCCTGCTCCCCCGGGCCCTCCGCGCCGGCCGGGAGGAGGAAGCCCTCCTCCACGAGCAGCCGGATGGCCTGCGGGGTGCGGTCGCGCAGCACGACCGGGTCCTCGCCCATCAGCTGGCCGATCGCGTCGAGGATGCGGCCGGCGCTGAGCGTGCCGTCGCAGACGCCGGCGAACCCGGCGCCGACGTGGTCGACCCTGGTGGCCCGGCGCATCCCGCGGTTCTGCCGGAGCACGACGTGCTCGGGGTCCTCGGCGCCGGGCAGCCCGACCTGCTCCTGCATCACCTCGGGCGCGAGCGTGAACCGGTCGGCGAGGAGCGCCGCGTCGTCACGGGTGCGCAGGTAGTCCTGGCGCTCGAAGTGGGCGCGGACGGTGGGCCCGAGGGGCTGCTCCACCGGGTGCGGCCACTCCTCGATCAGGATCGCCGGCTCGACCGCGCCGGAGGCCACGGCGTCGTTGCGCCGGATGGTGATCCAGCCGAAGCCCACCGCGCGCGTCCCGCGCGCCTCGAACTCGTCGAGCCAGCGGCCGTACGCCACCCGGTAGGCGTCCGGGTCCCCGCGGTGGTCGCCGCTGTCCCGCAGCCAGAGCTCGGTGTACTGGGTGACGTCCTGCACCTCGCGCTGGACGATCCAGGCGTCGCAGCCGCGCGGCACCCAGGACCGCAGCCGCTCCTGCCAGTCCTCGCCGTCCACGTGCTGCCAGTTGGCGAGGAACTGGGCGTACCCGCCGTCGTTGAGCCGCTCGCCCGCCTGCTGCACCAGCGTGCGGCACAGGTCGTCGCCGCCCATCCCGCCGTCCCGGTAGGTGAGCCGGGCGCCGGGGGAGATCACGAACGGCGGGTTGGAGACGATCAGGTCGTACGTGTCGCCGTCGACGGGCTCGAAGAGCGAACCGGTCAGCAGCTCGGCCTCGCGGGCCCCTGAGAGGGCCAGCGTGAGCCGCGTGAAGTCCAGCGCCCGCGGGTTGAGGTCGGTCGCGGTGACCAGGGTCGCGTGCTGGGCGGCGTGCAGCGCCTGGATGCCGGAGCCGGTGCCGAGGTCGAGCGCGGAGGAGACGGCCGTGCGGATCGTGATGCCGGCGAGCGTGGTGGAGGCGCCGCCGACGCCGAGGACGACGCCCTCGTCCTTCTTCCCGATGCCGCCGGCGCCGCCGACGGCGCAGCCCAGGTCGGAGACGATGAACCAGTCCTCGCCGTCCGGGCCGCCGTAGGGCCGGATGTCGACCGTGGCGAGGACGTCGTCGTCCTCGCGGACCACCCAGCCGTCGTCGAGGGCCTCGTCGAGCGGGAGCGCCGCGGCGGCGGCCGCGTGCCCGACGGGCCGCTGGAGCAGGAAGAGGCGGACGAGGACCTCCAGCGGCGAGTCGCCGCGGGTGGCGCGCAGGGCCGGGACGGTCTCGCTGCGGGCAAGCGCCGAGTAGGCGGGGGCGCCGAGCAGGTCGAGCAGTCCGTCGGCGGTGAAGCCGGCGGCGAGCAGCGCCTCGCGCAGACGGGCGGCGTGCGCGGGGGCCGGGAGGCGGGGGGGCAGGCTGGTCGTACTCACCGCTCCATTGTGACCGCCGCCACCGGCATCCGGGCCGCCGACCCGGCGGCGGGCGGCCGACCGCCGCCGCCACCGGGCCCGCGGGGCCCGTTTCCTACTCCGCCTTCGGGGTCGCCCCGGGCGTGGCCTTCTTCGCCGGGTCCGTGGCGCCGGAGTCCGCGCCCGCGGTGCCCGCGCCCTGGTCCGCCGCACCGGCGCCGGAGTTCGGGGAGGCGGAGCCCTTCGGCGGGACCGAGGCGGTCGGCTTCTGGCAGCCGGGCTGCTTGGCCATCGCCTGGCCGAGCTCGCCCTCCTCCAGCTTGGACAGGGCGTTCTGGTCCATCTTCTCGATCTTGGTCAGGCCGTCGGCGACGCCCTGGAGACCGTCGGCGAACTTCTGCTGGTTCGTCGGGTCCAGCGCGTCGACCTGCTTCTTGAGCCCCTCGTAGGCCACCGCGGTGGCGTTGAGCTCCTTGATCGCGTCCTGCTGGACCTTCTCGCCGTTCTCGACGGGCGGGGCGCCGGCCGCCTCGACGGCCTTGGCGAGCGCCCGGTCGGCGTCGGCGATGTCCTGGAACGCCTTCGAGTCGGCGGTCTGGATCTCGGCCGGCTGGCTGTCGGCCGCGGTCGAGATGATGATCTGGTGGGCGTCGGCACGCTTCTGGATCTGGGGCTTGGCCTGGTCGCAGAAGGTCTTCGCCCAGTCACCCACCTTGTCGCCCTCGTCGTCGCTGCAACCGGACAGCGCGAGCACCAGTACCGCGCCGCCGGACAGTGCGGCCGCAAGCTTCTTGTTCAACGGATCGGTCCCTTCCAAGGCTCTCGGCCCCGGAACATACACGCCGAACGGGCTACTTCCACCTTTCGTGCGACTGATTCATCCCTTATTGCAACCTTTTGAACCAAGCGAGATACGACACGATCGTCTCCGGAACTCCAGGGAATGAGACGGACACCACGTCAGGAGACCGCCACCGAACGCCTCTTGGAGACCCGGACCGCGGCGATCACCACGGCCACCGCGACCACCGCGACCGCCGCCCGCACTCCGGCGCTCGCGTCGTCGCCGTAACCGAACTCCACCACCGCCGGCGCGATCAGCAGCGCCACCAGGTTCATCACCTTCAGGAGCGGGTTGATCGCCGGGCCCGCCGTGTCCTTGAACGGGTCGCCGACCGTGTCCCCGATGACCGTCGCCTCGTGCGCCTCGCTGCCCTTGCCGCCGTGGTTGCCGTCCTCGACCAGCTTCTTCGCGTTGTCCCAGGCACCACCGGAGTTGGCGAGGAAGACCGCCATCAGCGCGCCCGCGCCGATCGCCCCCGCCAGGTACGCGCCCAGCGGGCCGACGCCGAGCGTGAAGCCCACCGCGATCGGGGCCATCACCGCGAGCAGCCCGGGCGTGGCGAGCTCGCGCAGCGCGTCCCTGGTGCAGATGTCGACGACCCGCCCGTACGCCGGCTTCTCCGTGAAGTCCATGATCCCGGGATGCTCGCGGAACTGCCGCCGCACCTCGTACACCACCGCTCCCGCCGAGCGCGAGACCGCGTTGATCGCGAGCCCCGAGAAGAGGAAGACCACCGCGGCGCCGAGGATCAGCCCGAAGAGGTTGTTGGGCTGCGAGATGTCCATCGAGAGCGTCAGCGCGTCCGCCTTCCCGATCCGCCCGCCGACGTCGGCGACCGAGGTCGCGAGGGCGTCCCGGTACGAGCCGAAGAGCGCCGAGGCCGCCAGGACGGCCGTGGCGATGGCGATGCCCTTGGTGATGGCCTTCGTCGTGTTGCCGACCGCGTCGAGATCGGTGAGGACCCGCGCGCCCGCGCCCTCGACGTCCCCCGACATCTCCGCGATGCCCTGCGCGTTGTCGGCGACCGGGCCGAAGGTGTCCATGGCGACGATCACGCCGACGGTGGTCAGCAGGCCCGTCCCGGCGAGCGCGACCGCGAACAGCGCCAGCATGATCGAGGCGCCGCCGAGCAGGAACGCCCCGTAGACGGTGAGCCCGATGAGCAGGGCCGTGTAGACGGCGGACTCCATGCCCAGCGCCACGCCCGCGAGGACGACCGTGGCGGGCCCGGTGAGCGAGGACTTCCCGATGTCCCGGACCGGCCGCCGGCTCGTCTCCGTGAAGTAGCCGGTGAGCTGCTGGATCAGCGCGGCGAGGACGATCCCCAGGGCGACCGCGACCAGCGCCAGGACCCGCGGATCGCCGTCGTGAGCGCGGATGCCGGGCTCGGTGACGCCCTCCAGCTCCGCGTACGAGGACGGGAGGTGGACGAAGGCCGCGACGGCGACCAGGGCGAGCGAGACCACCGCCGAGACGAGGAACCCCCGGTTGATCGGGCTCATGCCGCTGCGGTCGGTGCGCCGCGGCGAGACCGCCAGGATGCCGATCACCGCCGTCACCACCCCGATCGCCGGGACGATCAGCGGGAAGGCCAGCCCGTGGTCGCCGAAGGCCGCCTTGCCGAGGATCAGCGCGGCGACCAGGGTCACGGCGTACGACTCGAACAGGTCGGCCGCCATGCCCGCGCAGTCGCCGACGTTGTCGCCCACGTTGTCGGCGATGGTGGCGGCGTTGCGCGGGTCGTCCTCCGGGATGCCCTGCTCGACCTTGCCGACCAGGTCGGCGCCGACGTCGGCGGCCTTGGTGAAGATCCCGCCGCCCACCCTCATGAACATGGCGATGAGCGCGGCGCCCAGCCCGAAGCCCTCCAGGACCTTCGGCGCGTCGGCGCCGTAGACGAGGACGACGCACGCCGCCCCCAGCAGCCCCAGACCGACGGTGCACATCCCGACGACCCCGCCGGTGCGGAACGCGATCCGGGTGGCCTTGTGCGCGATCTCCGTCAGGTCCTTCTCCGGCTCCCCCGGCGCGGGGGTGGCCTCCCGGGCCGCCGCGGCGACCCGCACGTTCGCCCGGACGGCCAACCGCATGCCGATGTACCCGGTGGTCGCCGAGAAGAGCGCCCCGACCAGGAAGAACAGGGAGCGGCCGGCCCGCTGCGACCAGTCGTCCGCGGGCAGCAACATCAACAGGAGGAAGACGGCGACGGCGAAGACCGCCACGGTCCGCAGCTGCCGCGCGAGATAGGCGTTGGCGCCCTCCTGCACGGCGGCCGCGATCTCCCGCATCCGCTCGGTCCCCTGCCCGGCCGCGAGCACCTGGCGGACGAGGAGCCGCGCGACGACCAGCGCGGCGAGGGCGACGGCGGCGACGACGATCACGATCGCCCGGTTCTCGCTCGTGAGCACCGCGGCGGCGAGGGTGGTGGGGTACATGGGGACGGATCATAGGGAGACGAACCCCCTCATTCGGGGACCCCGGGAAGCCCTCCGCGCGGATGCACCAACGCGCCGCCCGGGCGCGTCGGCCGCGCGACGGGGGTCCGGGAGGACCTCCGGAACCGGACGGCGGCACGGACGACCGCGCAAGAAGAAGAGGCCCCGCGGTGCGGGGCCTCTTCTTCTTGCGCATCACGGAGAGCCGGCGCTCTCACCCGGAGAGCCGGTCGTACCCGTCCGGCCGGTCCGGCGCATACGGCCGGTCCGGCACGGTCGGCCGGCCCCGCACGAGCGGCGGGGGCCTCCACGTCAGGGGCCGGGGCTTCCGCGTCGCAGGAGCCCGGACCTCCGCGTCAGGACGGGACGTCCACGTCAGGAGAGGACGTTCGCCGGATTCACCGGCCAGCTCATCCGGAGGGTTCCGCCGTCCTCGCCGGCGCTCACCTCGACGTCGTCGACGAGCCCGCGGATCACCGCGAGACCCATCTCGTCCTCGCCGTCGGCGTCGTCGAAGTCCTCGGCCGGGGCCGAGGCCCGCGAACCGGGGACACCGACGGCATCGGCCGCCGCCACTCCCGCGCCCGGCACCTCGTCGCCGACCGCGATGGAGAACGTCTTCTCCTCCTCGATCAGCACGACCCGGATGGGGGTCGTGACGCCGTTGCTGCGGTGCAGCCCGACCGCGCGCGAACACGCCTCGCCGACGGCGAGACGCACCTCGTCGAGGACCGCCTCGTCCACGCCCGCCCGGCGCGCCACCGCGGCCGCCACCAGGCGGGCCGTGCGGACGTGCTCGGGCTGAGCGCTGAAGCGGAGTTCAACGGTGGCCATGCGGACCCCCTCGGGCTCAGTCGACGGCGTTGACGGCCTCGTCGACCGAGGTGTGGATCGGGAACACCTTGGTGAGGCCCGTGATCCGGAAAATCTTGAGAATGCGCTCCTGGTTGCAGACGAGACGCAGCGATCCCTCGTGCGCGCGGACGCGCTTCAGGCCACCGACGAGCACACCGAGGCCGGTGGAGTCGAGAAAGTCCACGCCCTCCATGTCCACGACCAGGTGGTAGCTGCCGTCGTTCACCAACTCGACCAACTGCTCGCGCAGCTTGGGCGCGGTATACACATCAATCTCGCCACCGACCTCGACGACCGTACGGTCGCCACCAGCGCCGGACACATTGCGAGTCGACAGGGACAGGTCCACGGATCCTCCAGCACCTTGCTATCGGGCGATCGCCCCCTCGGGCCTCCCAGGCGGAGCCAGGGAACTGATCGCCAGCCGCGATGGCATTCAATCACTTACCAGCAGCCATGCACGACGCCTTGGAAGCATTGTCCGTCATGGCAGTGACACACTCGGTGCCGATGGCCAAGAATCAGCGCCCCAGTCGACCGGCCGGGGACACGGGCAGTCGCCCCTCCCCCGGCGTGGTCCTCGACCGGCTCGCCGCGGGCGAGAGCCGGTCTTCGCGCATCACCCATACGGAGCACATGCCCGCCCGGGAGGGCCGTCATGCCGTCTGGCCGCACCGCATCCGTCCGGAGGTGATCGCGGCGATCACAGAGGCCGGGATCGAGCACCCCTGGGTCCATCAGGCGCAGGCCGCGGAGCACGCCCTGGACGGCGCATCCGTGGTGATCGCCACGGGCACCGCCTCGGGCAAGTCGCTCGCCTACCTCGCGCCGGTGCTCACAACCCTCCTGGACGGCTCCGAGGCCGCGAACGGGCGCGGGACCACCGCGCTCTACCTCTCGCCCACCAAGGCCCTCGCGGCCGACCAGCGGCGCGCCGTGCGGGAGCTGGCCGCCCCGCTCGGCAACCGGATCCGCCCCGCCGTCTACGACGGCGACACCCCCGTCGAGGAACGCGAGTGGGTCCGCCAGTACGCGAACTACGTGCTGACCAACCCCGACATGCTCCACCGGGGCATACTCCCCTCCCACCCCAGGTGGGCCTCCTTCCTGCGCGCCCTGCGCTACGTCGTGATCGACGAGTGCCACACCTACCGGGGCGTCTTCGGCTCCCACGTCGCCCAGGTGCTGCGGCGCCTGCGCCGGATCTGCGCCCGGTACGGCTCCGACCCCGTCTTCCTCCTCGCCTCCGCCACCTCGGCCGAACCCGCGCGTGCCGCGTCCCGCCTGACCGGCCTGCCGGTCACCGAGGTCTCCGACGACGCCTCCCCGCGCGGCGAGCTGGTCTTCGCCCTCTGGGAGCCGCCGCTCACCGAGCTCCACGGCGAACGCGGCGCGCCGGTGCGGCGCACCGCCACCGCCGAGACCGCGGACCTGCTCACCGATCTGACCCGCCAGGGCGTCCGCTCGGTCGCCTTCGTCCGCTCCCGGCGCGGCGCCGAGCTGATCTCGGTGATCGCACAGGAACGGCTGGCCGAGACCGACCGCACGCTGGCCCGCCGGGTCGCCGCCTACCGGGGCGGCTACCTGCCCGAGGAGCGCCGGGCCCTGGAGCAGGCCCTCCACTCCGGAGAGCTCCTCGGCCTGGCCGCCACGACCGCCCTGGAACTGGGCGTCGACGTCTCCGGCCTGGACGCCGTCCTGATCGCCGGCTACCCGGGCACCCGGGCCTCCCTGTGGCAGCAGGCCGGCCGCGCCGGCCGTTCGGGCGAGGGCGCCCTCGCCGTCCTGATCGCCCGCGACGACCCGCTGGACACCTTCCTGGTCCACCACCCGGAGGCCATTTTCGAACAACCGGTCGAATCGACCGTGCTGGACCCCGACAACCCCTACGTCCTCGCCCCCCATCTGTGCGCCGCCGCGGCCGAGCTGCCCCTGACCGAACCGGACCTGGCCCTCTTCGGCCCCGCCGTCCCCGGCCTGCTCCCCCAGCTGGAGGGCGCCGGGCTGCTGCGCCGCCGCTCCACCGGCTGGTACTGGACCCGCCGCGAGCGCGCCGCCGACCTCACCGACATCCGGGGCGGCGGCGGCAGCCCCGTGCGCATCGTCGAGTCCGGCACCGGCCGGCTGCTCGGCACCGTCGACGAGGCCGCCTCCCACGGCGCCGTCCACGAGGGCGCCGTCCACCTCCACCAGGGCCGCACCTACCTGGTGCGGGAGCTCGACCTCAAGGATTCCGTGGCCCTCGTCGAAGAGGCCGTCCCGCCCTACTCGACCACCGCCCGCGACACCACCTCCATCGCCGTCCTGGACACCGAGACCGAGATCCCCTGGGGGTCCGGCCGCCTCTGCTTCGGCTCCGTCGAGGTCACCAACCAGGTCGTCTCCTTCCTGCGCCGGCGGCTGATCACCGGCGAGGTCCTCGGCGAGACCAAGCTGGACCTGCCGCCCCGCACGCTGCGCACCCGCGCCGTGTGGTGGACGGTCACCGAGGACCAGCTCGACGCCGCCCGGATCACCCCCGAGATCCTCGGGGGCGCCCTGCACGCCGCCGAACACGCCTCCATCGGCATGCTCCCGCTCTTCGCCACCTGCGACCGCTGGGACATCGGCGGCGTCTCCGTCCCGCTCCACCCCGACACCCTGCTGCCCACCGTCTTCGTGTACGACGGCCACCCGGGCGGCGCGGGCTTCGCCGAGCGCGCCTTCCACACGGCCCGTGCCTGGCTCGCCGCCACCCGCGAGGCCATCGCCTCCTGCGAGTGCGACGCCGGCTGCCCCTCCTGCATCCAGTCCCCCAAGTGCGGCAACGGCAACGACCCCCTCCACAAACGCGGCGCCGTCCGCCTCCTCACCGAACTCCTCCGCTCGGCCCCACAGGACGAGGCGAGGCCGGAGGGGGCGGAGGTCCCGGCGGTCCCGGAGGGCCCGCCCTCGACCTGATCTCCGGCCGGTAGGGGCCGCGCGCGACGCGGGCGGTCACCTCGGCGATCTCGCCGCTCAGGGCGCACCGCGCCAGCTCGGCGCCCTGAGCGGCCGCGACGCGGGACGCGGCGGCGCACGCCTCGGCCTCGCCCCACAGGGCCCGGTCGGCGGCGGCGAGGGCGGCCAGGTCGGCCGCGCCCCCGGCCCGGTGCCGGGCCGCGACCGCCTGCCCCAGCGCCAGCACCGCCGCGAACACCACGCACAGCGCACACGCCGCGAACGCCGCCCACACGGTCGCCGCACCCCGGTCCCGTTCCCGGCCCGCATCCCGCGCTCGTCGTTGATCCCGTTCCCGGCCTGGGTCCCGCGCTCGTCGTTGATCCCGTTCCCGGCCTGGGTCCCGCGCTCGTCGTTGATCCCGTTCCCGGCCTGGGTCCCGCGCTCGGCCGGGGTCCCCGCCTGGGTCCCCGCCGCCGTGGAGACGGGGAGCTACCCGGCGCCGTGGCGGACCGGCCGCCGTCATGCGGGGCCTCCGGCGGCCGGGGGCGCACCCGCCTCGGGCGCGTCCTCGGGGGACGCGTCGAGGGTGTCCTCGGCGAGGGCGGCCGCGCCAGCCCGGAGGGTGATGCCCATGCCCCCGGGCCCGGGGGCGGCGGCCTCGACCGCCACCCGCCAGAGGTCGCCGTCCCGCGTCACCGAGACGCGGGACCCTTCGGGCGCGGCGGCCCGGGCGGACGCCTCGGCGGAGGCCGGGGGCTCCGATCGGGCTGCCGCCCGTGCCCCGGCGCGGGCCGCGTCGACGCACCGGATCTGTGCGGCGGCCGCGGCGAGCGCCCAGAGCAGGGTCACCGTGAACAGGGCGAGGACAGGCAGCACCATCGCCGCCTCGACGGTCACGAAGCCCCGGTCAGAACGGCGCATCGAGAGCCTTGCCGATCATCGACTCCAGGGCTCCCGAGACCGTCTCGCTGGTCACGATCTTGTAGAGCACCGCGGCGAAGGCCGCCGCGGCGATCGTCCCCACCGCGTACTCGGACGTGGTCATCCCTTCGTCGCGGCGCGGTGCCGCCCGTCGCGCCCGCCACCATTCGCCCAGCCACACCTTGATCGCCATGCCGACCTCCTCGTTCTTCCCGTGTTCCTGTCTCGCCTGCCGTGCTCTGCCATGACCTGTCGTGCCGCCGTGCTCTTCGCGCCACCCCTTCCTGCTCCCGCTCCTGCCCCTGCTCCTGCTCTTGCTCCCGCCTCCGCTCCGTCCGGGGCGCGAATCCTCGTGTTCACCGGTCGAGGAGCCCCGTCGCGAGTCCGATCACCACGGGGGCCACCCCCACGGCGAGGAACGCGGGGAGGAAGCAGAGCCCCACGGGAGCGCTGATCAGGACCTGGGCCCGGCGCGCTCCCGCCGCGGCCTTACGGGCACGGGCGGCACGGAGGGCGCCGGCGTGCCGGGTGACGGCCTCGGCCGCGGGGGCGCCGGACGAGGCAGCCCGTTCCATGCAACGGGCCAGCCCTTCGGCGCCGGGCAGCGCGCCGAACCTCCCCCACACCTCGGCCGGTTCCCCGCCCAGGCGGAGTTCGGCGGCCGTGCGGGTCAGGCGGTCGCCGAGGGGGCCGCCGAGCGAGCGGCCGACCGCCTCCGCCGCCTCGCCGGGCGCGGCGCCCGAGGCGGCGCAGGCGGCCAGCAGGTCCGCGGCGAGGGGGAGGTGGCGGATCGTCTCCTCGTCGTCGTCGCCCGCCGGGGCGGCCCGGCGGGCGAGCGCCTGCCGGGCGCCGAGCGCCACCAGCACTCCCGCGCACAGGCCGGTGATCCCGCCGAAGAGGGCCCAGCCGACGCCGACCCCGATCAGGGGCACCGCCCAGAGCGCCACCCATGGCGGCATCGCGGCCCGGCCCCTCCGGGCGTGGGGCTCGGACAGGTCGAGGAGGTTCGCGGCCCGTCGGCGGATCCGGTGGGCCCGGAGCCGTCGCAGCGCCTCCACGGCGCCCCGTGCGCACAGGACGACGGCCAGTGCCGGAAGTCCGGCGGCCCTGAGGGCGTCGAGGCCCTGTTCAACGGCGCTGAGCATCATGCCCGCTCACCCCCTCGTACGATCCGCGCGGCCCACCACAGGCCCGTCGCCTCCAGCGCCCCGCCGACGGCCAGGCAGCCCAGCCCTGCCGGGGTGTGGAGCAGGACCCGGAGCGGTTCGGCGCCCAGCGCCGCGCCGAGGGCGAGTCCGGCCGCCGGGAGGGCGGCGAGGACGGCCACCGTCGCCCAGGCCCCGGCCAGTTCGGCCCGCAGCCGGTCACGCTGTTCCTGGTGGTCGCGCAGGGCGGCTTCCAGCCGGTCGAGCCCGGCGGCGAGGCCCGCTCCGCCGTCCACGGCCACCTGCCAGCAGGCCGCCATGCCGGCGAGCCCGTCGGCACCGTCCTGCCGGGCGGCCCGCCGCAAGGCGTCCGGCACGTCCCCGCCGAACCGGGCCGCCGCCAGGACGGACGCCTCGGCGGCGCCCAGGGCGCCCGTCTCGCGGGCGGCGAAGGCCAACGCCTGCGCGGGCTGCCAACCGGCCCGCAGCTCGCCGACGACCGCCGCGCAGAGGGCCGTCACCCGCGCCGACCGCGCCTCGCGTTCCTTCCGCAGCCCGGCGGCCCGCAGCCGCCGTCCGACCAGGGGGAGCGCGAGCGCTCCCGCCACCAGGGGAAGGGGTGACGCGCCGACGAGCGCCAGGACCGCCCCCACCGGCAGGCAGAGCCAGGCACGGCGCCCTCGCACCACGGTCCGGATCCGTGCGGCCGCCTCCTGCCAGGTCCGACGGCCACGCGCGAGCCCACCCGCCCCCACCGCCCCTCCGGACCGGCCGGAACCGCCGGAGCCGGTGAAGTGACCAGGGCCACCGGAGCCGGTGGAGTGACCAGGGCCGACGGGGCCGGTGGGACGCCCGCTCGCGAGCAGCCCCCGGGCCCGGTTCGCCCCGCGCCGCCGCTCGGCCACCCACCACAGCGCCAGGACCGCGCAGAGTGCCACGGCCCCCTGTGCCAGGGCCCGCACGGGGTCCAGCGTCTCCGCCGTCATGCTCCCCCTCCGATCAGCGAGTTCAGCCGCTCCCAGCCCCGCTCGCGCGCGAACCCGGCCACGCCCCAGCGCAGCGCGGGAACCGTGCGGACGAGACCGTCGCGGTCCCGCTCCAGGACGTGGACCTCGGCGATCCGCCGGCGGCCGTCCCGGTCGCGCACGACGTGGACCACGACGGAGAGGCCCGCGCCCAGCTGGCTGTGCAGGGCCGCCCGGTCGAGTCCGGCCGCCGTGCCGAGGGCCTCCAGCCTGGCGGGCACGGCCGCCGCCGTGTTGGCGTGGAGCGTCCCGCAGCCCCCGTCGTGGCCCGTGTTGAGGGCCGCGAGGAGATCCACGGCCTCCGCGCCGCGGACCTCGCCGACGACGAGGCGGTCGGGGCGCATCCGCAGCGCCTGACGGACCAGGTCCCGCAGGGTGACGAGACCGGCGCCCTCCTGGTTGGCGGGGCGCGCCTCCAGACGCACCACGTGCGGGTGGTCGGGCCGCAGCTCCGCCGAGTCCTCGGCGAGGACGATCCGCTCCCGCTCCCCCACCAGTCCCAGCAGGGAGGCGAGGAGCGTGGTCTTTCCCGTGCCGGTGCCACCGCTGACCAGGTACGAGACCCGGGCGTCGATCAGGGCGCGGAGGATCGCGGCGCCGTCGGGCGGCACGGTGCCGGCGGCCGTGAGCTCCGCCAGCGAGAAGGCGCGCGGGCGCACCACCCGCAGCGACAGGCAGGTCGAGCCGACGGCGACCGGCGGCAGGACGGCGTGCATGCGGGTGCCGTCGGGGAGCCGCGCGTCCACCCAGGGGCGGGCGTCGTCGAGCCTGCGCCCGGCCACGGCGGCGAGCCGCTGCGCGAGCCTGCGGACGGCGGAGGCGTCGGGGAAGGACACCGGGGCCCGTTCGAGTCCGGCGCCCCGGTCGACCCAGACGCGGTCGGGCGCCGAGACCAGGACGTCGGTGACCGCCGGGTCGGCGAGCAGCGGCTCCAGCGGGCCGGTGCCGATCAGTTCGCAGCGCAGCTCCTCCGCGGCGCCGAGCACCTCCGTGTCGCCGAGCAGGCGTCCCTGGGCCCGCAGGGCCGCCGCCACCCGCGCGGGGGTGGGTTCCGCCCCGCTCGCGGCGAGGCGCTGGCGCACGGCGTCGAGGAGGCCGGCGCCGCCTCCCGTGGCGGCCCGCCCGCCCGTCCCGGTCACGCCGCACCGCCGGGGGCGAGCGCGCGGTCCCAGAAGGCGGCGCAGAACCGGCCCAGGGGAGCGCGGGGTTCGGCGCCCGGCGGGACGCCCGCGTCCTGGTCGGCCACGATCCCCGGGTCGTAGGGAAGTTCCCCGGCCAGCGGCAGCCGCAGCGCGTCGGCGACCCACCGCTCGTCGAGTCCCGCCGCGTACGGTCCGCGGACCACGGCGCGGACGTCCCGGACTGCCGCGCCGAGGGCCAGGGCCACCCGGTGGGCCGCGGCGACGGCCCGCAGCTCGCCCGGCACGACGAGCAGGGCGAGGTCGAGCTGGGCCAGGGCCTCCGCGGCGGCGTCGTCGGCGCCGCGGGGCAGGTCGACCACGACGACCCCGCCGCGGCGGCGCGCCGCGCCGAGCACGGACCGCACGGCCTCAGGCGGCACCGGTGCGGCGGGCTCCCTGCCCCAGCTGAGCACCCGGACGCCCCGCACCGACGGCAGGGACTCCTCCAGGGCGCCGCCGGCCAGGCGGCCCTTGGAGGCGGCGAAGTCGGGCCAGCGTCTGCCCTCCTCGCGCTCGCCGCCGAGCAGCACGTCGAGTCCGCCGCCCAGCGGGTCCCCGTCGACGAGCAGGGTGCGCCGCCCGGTCCGCGCGGCGGCCAAGGCGAGGCCGCAGGCCAGGGTGGAGGCGCCGGCGCCGCCACGGCCACCGACGACCCCGACGGTCAGGGCGGACCGGCCGACGCCCTCGGCGGCGTCGGCGATGCGGTCGACGAGGAGGGCCTCGGCGTCGGGCAGCCGCAGCACGCACTCCGCCCCGATCTCGACGGCCAGCCGCCAGACCTCCGGGTCGTCGCGGTCGCGGCCGACGAGGACGGTCCCGGGCCGGCGCACCGCTCCCCGGCAGCGGGCCGCGGCGTCGTCGCCGACGAGCACGAGCGGAGGATCGGTCCAGCCGGTGCGCCGCTCCGGAACCCGGTGGTGGACCTCGGGTTCGACCCCCGCCGCCGCGCACAGGCGGAGGAGATCGTCGAGCAGCCCGAGGTCCTCGGTGACGATCAGCGGCCCGGTCCGGCGGGGCTCGTCCGGAGCCCGGGACTCCGTCCGGCGTGATTCCGTGCCCGTCCTGGTGGCCCCCATGGCGCACCCCTCTCGTGAATCCTGCGGTCCGCGAACTTCGCGACAGGAATCACCGTGGGGCCGTCCGGGAAATCGTGGGGAATCCGACAGGAAACTGCGGATAACCCAGGCCCTGTGAATAACTTCCCCACCCCTCCGGGGACTGTCCGGAACGCATCCCGCCGGTTACTGTGAGTGAGCAATCAGGGGTGTGGTCGGCCGAGGGCCGGGACGCGGCCGGGAGCCGCGAGGAAGGGAGCGAGCGATGCCAAAGGGAGCGAAAACGGCTCCGGACATGCGACGACCCCCGCCGGGGGGGAGAGCGGGGGTCGTCTTTCCGGCCGACTCGGGGGGGGAGGAGCCGGACCGGGTTAGCACGGTCGCGAACGATCCGTGACTTCCATGGTGTACCCGAGAGCCTTCTCAGGCAAACCCACGCGCCCGAGCGTACGCCGAATGGCGGGCACCTATGCTCAGCGTTGTGGAAAACCACTCCTTGCCGCGCACAGCCGCCTTCTTTGACCTGGACAAGACGGTCATTGCGAAGTCCTCGACGCTGACCTTCAGCAAGTCCTTCTACCGGGGAGGACTGATCAGCCGCCGTGCCGCCCTGCGGACGGCCTACATCCAGTTCGTCTTCCTGGCGGGCGGGGCCGACCACGACCAGATGGAGCGGATGCGCGAATACCTTTCCGCGCTCTGCAAGGGCTGGAACGTCGCCCAGGTGAAGGAGCTCGTCGCCGAGACCCTTCACGACCTGATCGACCCGATCATCTACGACGAGGCGGCCTCCCTCATCGAGTCGCACCACGCCGCGGGCCGCGACGTCGTCATCGTCTCGACCTCCGGAGCCGAGGTGGTCGAGCCGATCGGCGAGATGCTCGGCGCCGACCGCGTCGTCGCCACCCGGATGGTGGTCGGCGACGACGGCTGCTTCACCGGGGAGGTCGAGTACTACGCCTACGGCCCGACGAAGGCCGAGGCGGTCCGGGAGCTGGCCGAGTCCGAGGGCTACGACCTCTCGCGCTGCTACGCCTACAGCGACTCGGCGACCGACATCCCCATGCTGGAGGCGGTCGGCCACCCGTACGCGGTCAATCCCGACCGGACGCTGCGCCGCGAGGCCACGGCCCGCGAGTGGCCGGTCCTGGCCTTCGAGAAGCCGGTGCGGCTCAAGCAGCGGCTGCCCGAGTTCCGGATGCCGCCCCGGCCGACGCTCGTCGCCGCGGCCGCGGTGGGAGCGGCGGCGGTGGGAGCCGGGCTCGTCTGGTACGCGGCCCGGCGGCGGCAGGCCGCCCTCGCCCAGGGGCCGGCGGGTGGTTTTGCCCGGATGTGAGGGAAGGGCCGGAGAAGTGCGGTCACCACTTTCGCTTCCCCCCGGACAGGAGTAGAAAGGAATCAGGCCCGCGAGACCGAGGACATCCGAGAGGATCACCTGTTGAGCATGAAGGCCCCACGGACCTAGCACCGAAACCGGGCACCCACGCGACGTCGACCCGTCGATTACGGGCCAGCCGCACCAGGCCACGGGCAAAGTACCCGGCCTGATGGGCACATATCGAGGACGCTTGGTAACTGGGTGGACGTGCCAGCGGCGGTACCAGGACTGGTGCCGCCGCAACCCGTTCCGGGCCCCCACGGGGGCCCGGAATTCTTTGCCCTCCGGGCCTTTTCCGTGCCCGCTCGGGCCCCTTTCGGACCAGGCGCTCGTTCGGGGGCCTTTCCGACCCGGCGCCCGCTCGGGTCCCCGGGGCGGGCCTCAGGCCGCGCCGCGCTGGAGCGCCTCGCAGACGGCCGTCGACTCCCGGACGCCCAGTTCGACCGAGCGGCCGCAGTGGGCGATCCACGCGCCGACGCCCTGCGGGGTCCCCGACAGATACCCCTCGAAGGCGGCCACGTAGGCGGCGCGCCCCTGCTCGGCGTGGCCGACCTCGGCCGGGCAGATCGCCTTGGGGTCGAGGCCGCTGCCGACCAGCACGATCCGCTCCGCCGCCCGGGCCACCAGCCCGTTGTACGAGGTGAAGGGACGCAGGGCGAGCAGTTCGCCGTGGACGACGGCGGCGGTGACCAGCGCGGGGGCGTCGCCGCCGGCGACGATCAGTTCCGCGAGGCCGTCGAGCCGGCCGGCGACCTCGGAGGGCGCCGGGGCCGGGGCCTCGATCAGCGGCTCGTCGACGGTCTCGCCGTCCAGCCGGGGACGTCCGACGGACTCGCCGGGGTCGCCGGCGGCGACCAGGTGGAGCCGGGCGAGGACCCGCAGCGGCGACTGCCGCCAGATGGAGAGCAGCTGTCCGGCCTCGGCGCCCAGCCGCAGGGCGGCGCCGACCGCGCGGGCCTCGGGGTCGGCGCTGAAGTCGGAGCGCCGGCGGACCTCTTCCAGGGCCCAGTCGGCACCGGCGAGGGCGGCCGAGCCGCGCGCGCCGCGCAGGGCCGCCTCGGAGGAGATCTCGTTGCTGCGGCGGCGCATCACGCGGTGGCCGTAGACCCGGTCGACGGCCTTGCGTACGGAGTCCACCGCGTCGGCGACGCCCGGCAGGGAGCCGAGGGCGGCCAAGGGGTCAGAGGCGTGCGTACTCATAAGTAGGGAGGCTACGCGTCCCGGCGGCCCGCCCCACGAAGGAGTGGTCTTCTTCACGCTCTTTGACCACCACGTGCGATCGTGCCACTACGCTAGGTGAACATGAAGATCGCTTTCGTCGGGAAGGGCGGCAGCGGTAAGACCACGCTGTCCTCGCTCTTCATCCGCCACCTCGCCGCCAACGAAGCCCCCGTCGTCGCCGTCGACGCCGACATCAACCAGCACCTCGGCGCCGCGCTCGGCCTGCCCGAGGCGGAGGCCGCCGCGCTGCCCGCGATGGGGGCGCACCTGCCCCTGATCAAGGAGTACCTGCGGGGCTCCAACCCGCGGATCGACTCCGCCGACTCGATGATCAAGACGACTCCGCCCGGGGAGGGCTCACGGCTGCTGCGGGTCCGCGAGGACAACCCGGTGTACGAGGCGTGCGCGCGGCCGGTCCCGCTCGACGACGGGGACGTGCGGCTGATGGCGACCGGCCCCTTCACCGAGTCGGACCTCGGGGTCTCCTGCTACCACTCGAAGGTCGGGGCGGTGGAGCTCTGCCTCAACCACCTGGTGGACGGCGCCGACGAGTACGTGGTGGTCGACATGACGGCGGGTTCGGACTCCTTCGCGTCCGGCCTCTTCACCCGGTTCGACATGACCTTCCTGGTCGCCGAGCCGACCCGCAAGGGCGTCTCGGTCTACCGCCAGTACAAGGAGTACGCGCGGGACTTCGGGGTCGCGCTCAAGGTCGTCGGGAACAAGGTGCAGGGCCGCGACGACCTCGACTTCCTCCGCGAGGAGGTCGGCGAGGACCTGCTCGTGACGGTCGGCCACTCGGACTGGGTCCGGGCGATGGAGAAGGGCCGCCCGCCGCGCTTCGAGCTGCTGGAGGCGGAGAACCGCATGTCGCTCCAGGCCCTGCAGGACGCGGCGGACGACTCGTACGCCCATCGGGACTGGGAGCGCTACACGCGGCAGATGGTCCACTTCCACCTGCGGAACGCCGAGAGCTGGGGGAACGCCAAGACCGGGGCCGACCTGGCGGCGCAGGTCGACCCCGGGTTCGTGCTGTCGGAGGAGCTCGGCGCGGTTCAGCCCGCCTGAGGGCCGGACCGGGGGCACCGCGCCGTCGGGCCCGCCCGCGGGCCGGTCGCCCGGCCGGCGGTCAGTGCTCCCCGGGCCGCTCGGCGGCGGGGGCCGGGACCGCGGGGACGCCGGCCGCCGGGGCTCCGGCGGGCGCCGCCGGCTGGGGGGTGAGGAAGGCCTGCCAGCCGCCGGCCGGGGCCTCGCCGACCTTCAGGGTGCGCATCTTGGCGACGACGTCGGGGTCCTGGGCGTCGAGCCAGTCGGCGAGCTGGCGGAAGGAGACGCACTTGACGTCCTTCTGCACGCAGACCGTGGCGATGGTCTCCTCGATGGCCCGCATGTACGTGCCGCCGTTCCAGGACTCGAAGTGGTTGCCGATGATCAGCGGCGCCCGGTTGCCCCGGTAGGAGCGCTCGAAGGCCTGCACCAGGCCGTCACGCATCTGGTCGCCCCAGTAGCGCTGCTGGGAGGGGTCGCCCTGGGTCGTCCCGGGCGACTGGTTGACCAGGAAGTTGTAGTCCATGGAGAGCGTCTGGAAGGCGCGGCCGGGCATGGGGACCAGCTGCATCGACAGGTCCCACAGGCCCACGTCCTTCTTGGGCCAGATCTGGTCGTTCACGCCGCTGGTGTCGTAGCGGAAGCCCATCTGCGCGGCCGCCTGGACGAAGTTCTTGCGCCCCTCCAGGCAGGGGGTGCGGGCGCCGACGAGCTCCTTGTCGTAGTCGAAGGGCAGCGGCTGCTCGGCACGCAGGCCGGCGTTGGTCTTCCAGTTCTTGACGAACGACTTGGCCTGCTGGATCTCGCTCTTCCACTCCTCGACGGACCAGGTGCCGACGCCTCCCTCGGCGCCGCAGAAGTGGCCGTTGAAGTGGGTGCCGACCTCGTTGCCCTCCTGCCACGCGCCGCGCAGCTCGCGGACGGTGGCGCGGATGCCCTCGGTGTCGTTGAAGCCGATGTCGGAGCGGCCGGCGCTGTGCTGCGGCGGGTCGTAGAGGTTCCGCTTCTCCTCCGGCAGCAGGTACACGCCGCTGAGGAAGTAGGTCATCTTGGCGTCGTACTTCCGGCCGACCGAGCGGAAGTGGGAGAAGAGCTTCTGGCTGTCCTCGCCGGCGCCGTCCCACGAGAAGACGACGAACTGCGGCGGGGTCTCCCCCGGCTTGAGGCGCTGCCAGACCGGCTGGTGGGGCTGGGCGCCGGTGAAGGCGGTGGAGCCGTCGCCGATCAGGCGGGGCGCCGTCTGCGGGGCCGCGGCGGCGGGGCCCTTCTTGGCGGCGCCCGCACCGCCCGCCGTGCCCTTCGTGGCCGCGCCGTCGGAGCCCGAGCAGCCGGCGAGGCCGGTGATCAGGGCGACGGCGAGGGTGCCCGCGGCGAGCGCCTTCCTGGGGACTGCGGTCCTTCTCCCTGCGGCTGTCATCCGCCCACCTCTCCTCGGTTCCGAACGGGCGGCGTCAACGTCGCACCACGACGGCCGGGACGATGAAACGACAAGCGGTAATACGTTCGGCGATCACCGGAACAGGTGAATCTTTGCCCTATTTGCCCCGAAAATAATGCCGCAGTCTTTACTCTCCATTACGATCCATTTACTGAGCGTTGATCCTCGCCCCGGCGCGGACCCCGCCGTACATCCCGCCGCTGCACGCCGTGACCCACGGCCGCGAGCCCCCACGTTCGTCCCGCACGAGCCGCGACCGCGCTGCCCCGGAGGAGACGGGAACATGACCCTCTGCACCCCCGACCGCACGACCACCCGACCCCGATCCCAGCGACCGCACAGCCCACCGGGCGGACCGCGCCGCTTTCGCGTCGCCGGCGCCGACCTGTCCGCCTCGGTCGCCGTCTTCCTGATCGCCCTGCCCCTCTCGCTGGGCATCGCCCTCGCCACCGGAGCCCCGCTCCAGGCCGGACTGGTCGCGGCCGCCGTCGGCGGCATCGTGGCCGGCCGGTTCGGCGGCTCCCCGCTCCAGGTGAGCGGACCCGCCGCCGGCCTCACGGTCGTGACGGCCGAGCTCATCCGCCTGTACGGCTGGCGCACCACCTGCGCCATCACCGTCCTCGCGGGCCTCGCCCAACTCGCGCTCTCCGCGCTGCGGGTGGCCCGCTCCGCCCTCGCCGTCTCGCCCGCGATCGTGCACGGCATGCTGGCCGGCATCGGCGTCACCATCGCCCTCGCGCAGCTCCACATCGTGCTCGGCGGCACCCCGCAGAGCTCCGCCGTCGACAACGTGCTGGGCCTGCCGGCGCAGGTCGCGCGCGTCCATCCGGCGGCGCTCGGCATCAGCGCCCTCACCGTCGCCGTCCTGCTGTGCTGGCCGAGGCTGCCGGGCCGCGCCGGGCGGGCCGCCCGGAAGGTCCCCGGCGCGCTCGTCGCGGTGGCCGGGGCGACGGCGGTGGCGACGCTCGCCGGACTCGCCGTCCCCCGCGTCGACCTGCCGTCCTGGAGCAGCCACGCCCTGCCGGGGCTGCCCGAGGGCCCCGTCCTCGGCATCGCCGCCGGCGTCCTGACGATCACCCTGGTGACCAGCGTGCAGTCGCTGCTCTCTGCCGTCGCGGTCGACAAGCTCGTCGCGGCCCGCCCGGATGGCGGCCGGGGTGTGCCCCGGACCGCGCTCGACCGCGAACTCGCCGGTCAGGGCGCGGCGAACGTCATCTCCGGCGCGCTCGGCGGGCTGCCGGTCGCCGGGGTCGCGGTGCGCAGCGTCGCCAACGTCTCGGCGGGCGCGGTGAGCCGGGCCTCCACGATGCTGCACGGCCTGTGGATCGTGCTCGCGGCCCTGCTGCTGGTGCCCGTGCTCGACCTGATCCCGCTGCCCGCGCTCGCCGCCCTCGTCATGGTGGTCGGCATCCAGATGGTCAGCATCACCCACATCCGCACGGTGACGCGCCACCGCGAGGTCGTCGTCTACGTGGTGACGCTGACGGGGGTGGTCCTCGTCGGCATCCTGGAGGGCGTCGCCCTCGGCATCGCCGTGGCCATCGCCGTGGCCCTCCACCGGCTCACCCGGACCCGGATCACCCGTGAGGAGCGCGACGGCCGCCAGGTGCTCCACGTGCGGGGCCAGTTGACCTTCCTCGCCGTCCCCCGGCTGAGCCGGGCCCTCCACCAACTGCCCCACGGCTCCGACGTCGTGGTCGAACTGGACGGATCCTTCATGGACCACGCGGCCTACGAGGCGCTGACCGACTGGACCAACGGCCACCTCGCCCACGGCGGGACGGTCGAGACGACGGGCCCCACCGGCGCCCGGATCGCCGAGCCGGAGCCCGTCACCGACTCCGCCTCGCACGCCTGCTGCCGCCCGTGGAACCCCTGGCACAACCACCAGTGCGGGGAGCGGCCGGTGGAGCGCGCCGAGAGCGACGCCCCCGAGCGCGCGAAGGGGCTGCACCTGGAGAGCGGCATCGGCACGTTCCAGCGGAACACCGCACCGCTGGTGCGCGACGAGCTCGCGCGGCTCGCCCGGGAGGGCCAGAGCCCGTCGCAGCTCTTCCTGACCTGCGCCGACTCCCGCCTGGTGACGAGCATGATCACGTCGAGCGGCCCCGGCGACCTGTTCACCGTCCGCAACGTCGGGAACCTCGTCCCGCTCCCCGGCGAGGAGAGCGGGGACGACTCGGTGGCGGCGGCGATCGAGTACGCGGTGGACGTGCTGCGGGTCGACTCGATCACCGTCTGCGGCCACTCCGGCTGCGGCGCGATGCAAGCCCTGCTCAACGCGGGGCCGGACGACCCGGCGACGCCGCTCCGCCGCTGGCTGCGGCACGGCCGGCCCAGCCTGGAGCGGATGGCGAGCCGACGCCACGCCTGGGCCCGGATCTCCGGGCGGCTGCCCGCCGACGCGGTCGAGCAGCTCTGTCTGACCAACGTGGTGCAGCAGCTGGACCACCTGCGGGCGTACGAGCCGGTGGCGCGCCGACTGGCCGAGGGGACGCTGACGCTGAACGGCGTGTACTTCCACGTGGGCGAGGCGCAGGCGTACCTGCTCTCTGGGACGGACGAGGTGCACGGCTACGACGACGTCTTCACCCGGGTGATGCCGACGGAGCACCGGGAGACCGCACGCGCGTCGTGAACCGGCCGGCCAACCCCCGATCGGGTGGCTCGCGGGCCGGCCGGCCCGCCCCGATCGGGTGCGCCCCGGACCGGCCGATACACCCCGCGTCCCGCACGTCCTGAACCGGCCGGCCCGCCCCGGCTCCCGCGCGTCCTGAACCAACGGCTCCGGCCGTCCGTGAGACTGTGTGGCCCCTTCTCCCACCGCTCGGGAAGAAGGGGCCACCGTGCGTCTGGGCGCTCACAGGTCTAAACCAATTCCCTGGAGGCTCTTGTCACCCGGGCATCTGACTGGTGAGCTATGACACGGGACACATAAGTACAGAGGACGCCCTGGGAAAGGGAGATGTCGTGAGCAACGAAAGCCTGGCCAATCTGCTCCGGGAAGAGCGCCGTTTCGCGCCGCCCGCCGAGCTGGCCGCGCACGCCAACGTGACGGCGGAGGCGTACGAGCAGGCCAAGGCGGACCGACTGGGCTTCTGGGCCGAGCAGGCCGGGCGTCTGACCTGGGCCACCGAGCCGACCGAGACGCTCGACTGGTCGAACCCCCCGTTCGCGAAGTGGTTCGCCGACGGCGAGCTGAACGTGGCGTACAACTGCGTCGACCGGCACGTCGAGGCCGGCCACGGCGACCGGGTCGCCATCCACTTCGAGGGCGAGCCCGGCGACAGCCGCGCGATCACCTACGCCGAGCTCAAGGACGAGGTCTCACGGGCCGCCAACGCCCTGACCGAGCTGGGCGTCCGCAAGGGCGACCGGGTCGCCGTCTACCTGCCGATGATCCCCGAGGCGGCCGTCACGATGCTGGCCTGCGCCCGCGTCGGCGCCGCCCACTCGGTGGTCTTCGGCGGCTTCTCGGCCGACGCCGTGGCCTCCCGCATCCAGGACGCCGACGCCAAGCTGGTCGTCACCGCCGACGGCGGCTACCGCCGCGGCAAGCCGAGCGCCCTCAAGCCGGCCATCGACGAGGCCGTCGCCAAGTGCCCGCAGGTCGAGCACGTCCTCGTGGTCCGCCGCACGGGCCAGGAGACCGCCTTCACCGAGGGCCGCGACGTGTGGTGGGACGACGTCGTCGCCCGCCAGTCGGCGGAGCACACCCCGGAGGCGTTCCCGGCGGAGCACCCGCTCTTCATCCTCTACACCTCCGGGACCACGGGGAAGCCGAAGGGCATCCTGCACACCTCCGGCGGCTACCTCACCCAGGCCGCGTACACGCACCACGCCGTCTTCGACCTGAAGCCGGAGACCGACGTCTACTGGTGCACCGCCGACATCGGCTGGGTCACCGGGCACTCGTACATCGTCTACGGCCCGCTGGCCAACGGCGCGACGCAGGTCATGTACGAGGGCACCCCGGACACCCCGCACCAGGGCCGGTTCTGGGAGATCGTGCAGAAGTACGGCGTCACGATCCTCTACACGGCGCCGACGGCGATCCGCACCTTCATGAAGTGGGGCGACGACATCCCCGCCAAGTTCGACCTGTCCAGCCTCCGGGTGCTGGGCTCGGTCGGCGAGCCGATCAACCCCGAGGCGTGGGTCTGGTACCGGGAGCACATCGGCGCCGGCAAGACCCCGATCGTGGACACCTGGTGGCAGACCGAGACCGGCGCGATGATGATCTCGCCGCTGCCGGGCGTCACCGAGACCAAGCCGGGCTCCGCCCAGCGCCCGCTGCCGGGCATCTCCGCCACCGTCGTCGACGACGAGGCCAACGAGGTGCCGAACGGCGGGGGCGGCTACCTGGTCCTCACCGAGCCGTGGCCGTCGATGCTCCGCACCATCTGGGGCGACGACCAGCGCTACATCGACACGTACTGGTCCCGCTTGGAGGGCAAGTACTTCGCCGGCGACGGGGCGAAGAAGGACGACGACGGCGACATCTGGCTGCTCGGCCGGGTCGACGACGTGATGCTCGTCTCGGGCCACAACATCTCGACGACCGAGGTCGAGTCGGCCCTCGTCTCCCACCCGGCCGTCGCCGAGGCGGCCGTCGTCGGCGCCGCCGACGAGACGACCGGCCAGGCCATCGTCGCCTTCGTCATCCTGCGCGGCACGGCCAGCCAGGACGAGAGCCTCGTCGCCGACCTGCGCAACCACGTCGGCGCGACCCTCGGCCCGATCGCCAAGCCGAAGCGGGTCCTGCCGGTCGCGGAGCTGCCGAAGACCCGCTCGGGCAAGATCATGCGCCGTCTGCTCCGCGACGTCGCGGAGAACCGGGAGCTGGGTGACGTCACCACGCTGACCGACTCCTCGGTCATGTCGCTGATCCAGACCCAGCTGCCGACCACCGGCGGCGAGGACTGACCGGCCCGGTCCGCACGACGCGAGGCGCCCGTCCCGAACCGTTTCGGGGCGGGCGTCCCGCGTGCGGGGCTCCGAGGGGACGAAAGCCGCGAACATCCCTAAAGTGAGTCCCGCCGGACGCCACCCGGGCTCGTTGGGTACGGTAAGGACCGCGTCAGGAACGCGACAGAAAGACCTAGGTGAGCCGGGAAGTCTGGTCGGCATGTGCTCTGCCCTGCCTGCCCGACGGAGGTCTCCCACGTGTCTGCGCCCACCGACCGCAAGTTCCTCGGCCGGCTCTCGCTGCCCGAGCGGCGGTATCTGGCCGACGCCCTGCGCACCGAGACCGTCGGCGGCGTGCTCCTCCTCCTCGCCGCCGTCGCCGCCCTCGTGTGGGCCAACAGCCCGCTCGCCGACAGCTACGAGACCGCGCAGGACTTCCACCTGGGCCCCGCCGCCCTCGGCCTCGACCTGTCCGTCCAGCACTGGGCCGCCGACGGCCTCCTCGCGATCTTCTTCTTCGTCGCCGGAATCGAGCTCAAGCGCGAACTCGTCGCGGGCGAGCTGCGCGACCCCCGGGCGGCCGCCCTGCCGGTCGTCGCCGCCCTCTGCGGCATGATCGCGCCCGCCCTCGTCTACGCCCTGGTCAACGTGGTGGGTGACGGCTCCATGGACGGCTGGGCCGTGCCGACCGCCACCGACATCGCCTTCGCGCTCGCCGTCCTCGCCGTGATCGGCACGTCGCTGCCCTCCGCGCTGCGCGCCTTCCTGCTGACCCTCGCCGTCGTCGACGACCTCTTCGCGATCCTGATCATCGCGGTCTTCTTCACCAGCGACCTGGACTTCGCCGCGCTCGGCGGCGCCCTGGCCGGCCTCGTCGTCTTCTGGGTGCTGCTCCGCAAGGGCGTCCGCGGCTGGTACGTGTACGTGCCGCTGGCCCTGGTCATCTGGGGCCTGATGTACAACAGCGGCGTCCACGCCACCATCGCCGGCGTCGCCATGGGCCTGATGCTCCGCTGCACCACCCGGGAGGGCGAGGAGCACTCCCCCGGCGAGCACATCGAGCACCTGGTGCGCCCGCTCTCGGCCGGCCTGGCCGTGCCCCTGTTCGCGCTCTTCTCGGCCGGGGTGAGCGTCTCGGGCGGCGCGATCCACGACGTGTTCACCCAGCCGGTCACCCTCGGCGTGGTCCTCGGCCTCGTCGTCGGCAAGACCGTCGGGATCTTCGGCGGCACCTGGCTCGCCGCCCGCTTCACCCGGGCGGAGCTCAACCCGGACCTGGCCTGGCCGGACGTCTTCGCCGTCGCGTCGCTGGCCGGGATCGGCTTCACGGTCTCGCTCCTCATCGGGGAGCTCGCCTTCGCCGGGGACGAGGTGCTGACCGACGAGGTGAAGGCGTCGGTCCTGATCGGCTCGCTCGTCGCCGCCGTCTGCGCCACGGTCCTGCTGAAGCTGCGGGTCAGGAAGTACCAGGCGATCTGCGCCGACGAGGAGCGCGACGAGGACCAGGACGGCATCCCCGACATCTACGAGGAGGACGATCCGGAGTACCACCTGCGGATGGCCGAGATCCACGAGAGGAAGGCCGCGGAACACCGTCAGCGCGCCCGACTGGCGGGGGCACCGCGCGACGGGACCGGGCGTCCGGCATGATCTGAGTCGGACCGTAGAAGAGACCTCGGACCGCAGAAGAGAAGAGGGAGCAGCGATGAGCGACCCGTTCGACGGAACCGAGCGCAGCATCGGCCAGCTGGTCGCCTCGGCGACCGCCGAGATGTCCGCGCTGGTGCACGACGAGATCGCCCTGGCCAAGGCCGAGATCCGACAGGACGTCAAGCGCGGCGCGATCGGCAGCGTCGCGGGCATCACGGCCGCCGTCGTGCTGCTGTTCTCCCTGCCGATGCTGAGCTTCGCGCTCGCCTACGCCATCAACACCTGGACCGGCGGGCACAACGGCAACGGGGGCTGGAACCTCGTCTGGTGCTTCCTGCTGTCGTTCGCCTTCAACGTGCTGGTGGCGATCCTGCTCGGCCTGATCGCGTACGCCAAGTTCAAGAAGGTCAAGCCGCCGGAGAAGTCCATCGCCTCGGCCAAGCAGACGGCCGCCGTCCTGGCCACCGTCAAGCCGCACCCCCGCCCCGAGCCCAACCGGGAGCTGGACAAGGCGCTGGACAAGGCCTCCCCTGTGGCACGCTCGTCGGTATGACCCTCCCCGAGAGCAGCAACGGCAACGCCGGGCCCGTCCGGCTCGACGGGCCGTGGACCCATCGCGACGTGGCGGCGAACGGCGCCCGGTTCCACATCGCCGAGATGGGTGACGGCCCGCTAGTGCTGCTCCTGCACGGCTTCCCCCAGTTCTGGTGGACCTGGCGCCACCAGCTGCCCGCCCTCGCCGAGGCGGGGTTCCGGGCCGTCGCGATGGACCTGCGCGGGGTGGGCGGCAGCGACCGCACACCCCGGGGTTACGACCCCGCCAACCTGGCGCTCGACATCACCGGCGTCGTCCGCTCGCTCGGCGAGCCCGACGCGGCGCTGGTCGGGCACGACCTGGGCGGCTACCTCGCGTGGACGGCGGCCGTGATGCGGCCCAAGCTGGTCCGGCGCCTGGTGGTCTCCTCGATGCCGCATCCGCGGCGCTGGCGTTCGGCGATGCTGTCCGACTTCGCGCAGTCGCGGGCCGGCTCGCACATCTGGGGCTTCCAGCGGCCGTGGCTGCCGGAGCGTCAGCTCGTGGCGGACGACGCGGCGCTGGTGGGCGATCTGATCCGGGACTGGTCGGGGCCGAAGCCCGCGGACGACGAGGCGATCGAGGTGTACCGGCGGGCGATGTGCGTCCCGTCGACGGCACACTGCTCGATCGAGCCGTACCGCTGGATGGTGCGCTCCCTGGCCCGCCCGGACGGCATCCAGTTCAACCGGCGCATGAAGCGGCCCGTACGGGTGCCCACGCTGCACCTGCACGGTTCGATGGACCCGGTGATGCGGACCCGCAGCGCGGCCGGTTCGGGCGAGTACGTGGAGGCGCCCTACCGCTGGCGGCTTTTCGACGGCCTCGGGCACTACCCGCACGAGGAGGACCCGACGGCCTTCTCGACGGAGCTCGTCAACTGGCTGAAGGACCCCGAACCCGACCGGTGACGCGTCGTCACCTCGTTCGGGGGTACACGCTTGCGTCGAACGGCCATGTGCCCGGCGCATACTCCAATTGGCGGGCCCCCGGGCGGTTACCGACCTTGGGCCCCGGGCACACGTCGAGGTATGGGCTGGACGCACGACTACAGTGACACGGCACGTGACCGCCGCTCGGCCACCGGGCCGGCCTCCCGGGAGAGGGGCGGCCCGCAGGACCAGGGCCGCGCGCACTCCGCGCCGGAGGTGGGGATCTCCCGCATTCTGCGGCGCCGGGCCCGATGGGTCTCGGCCCGTCTCCGGCATCCCCGCGACTGACCACCCAGGGCGTCGTGCCGGCCGGGTCCGCCCGGTCGGCACGACCTCCTCCTACAGGGCGCAGGCCTGGGTGTCGACCTGCTGGTTCGCCGTCCGGCCGCGCTCGATGTCCTCGCGGATCTCGTCGACCGTCAGGGCGTATCCGGTGTTCGCGTCGTCGAGCGAGCGGGCGAAGATCACGCCGTACACCTCGCCGTCCTCGGTGAGGAGCGGGCCGCCGGAGTTGCCCTGCCGGACCGTCGTGTACAGCGAGTAGACCTCCCTGCGGACCTGGTCGCGGTGGTAGATGTCGGGGCCGGTGGGGCTGATGCGGCCCCGGACGCGCGCCGACCTGACGTCGTACGAGCCGTTCTCCGGGAAGCCGGCGACGATCGCGCCGTCACCGCTGCGGGCCGCCTCGTCGGTGAAGGACAGCGGCGTGGCGTCGAGGTCCGGCACGTCCAGGACGGCGATGTCGCGCTGCCAGTCGTAGAGGACGACCTTGGCGTCGTAGAGCCTGCCCTCGCCGCCTATCTGGACGGTCGGCTCGTCGACGCCTCCGACCACGTGGGCGTTGGTCATGATGCGGCGGTCGGCGAAGACGAAGCCGGTGCCTTCGAGGACCTTGCCGCAGCTCTGGGCGGTGCCGACGACCTTCACGATGGAGCGCTGGGCGCGGGCGGCGACGGGGCTGTCGGCGAGCGCCGGGTCGGGGGGCAGCACCTCGGTGATGGGCTCGTTGGCGAACGGGCTGAAGACCTGGGGGAAGCCGCTGCGGGCGAGCGTGGAGCTGAAGTTGGCGAACCAGGTGGAGGTCTGATCGGGCATCACCCGGGACACCCCGAGCAGCACCTTGGAGTTGCGGACCTCCTTGCCCAGCGTGGGCAGGGTGGTGCCGGCGAGGGCGGAGCCGATCAGCCAGGCGACGAGCAGCATCGCGACCACGTTGACCAGGGCGCCGCCGGTGGCGTCGAGGGCCCGGGCGGGCGACCAGGTGATGAAGCGGCGCAGCTTGTTGCCGAGGTGGGTGGTGAACGCCTGGCCGACCGAGGCGCAGATGATGACCACCATCACGAAGACGACCGTCGCGGACGTCGACACCTCGCTGTTGTCGGTCAGCTGGTCCCAGAGGATCGGGAGCAGCAGGACGGCGACGAGACCGCCGCCGAGGAACCCGATCACCGAGAGGATGCCGACCACGAATCCCTGGCGGTAGCCGATGATCGCGAACCAGACGGCGGCGAGCAGCAACAGGATGTCCAGCACGTTCACCGTCAGTAGCCTCGCAGATTCGTTTCCGGTCGCCCGGGGCGTGCGCGGCCGTGGGCCGGGCCCGCCCGAAGGTCAGCCTGTCATGAGCGCCAGTCGAGCGGGACCTGTCTCGCGCGGTCCCAGGGGCGCTCCCAGCCGGCGAAGTGGAGCAGCCGGTCGATCACTCCGGCGGTAAAACCCCAGACCAGGGCGGATGCGACCAGGAAGCCGGGGCCCTGGTGGCCGCTCGGGTGGACGGTCGTCGCGCGGTTCGCGGGGTCCGTGAGATCCGCCACGGGCACGGTGAAGACCCGGGCGGTCTCGCCGGGGTCGACGACCCCGACCGGGCTGGGGGTGCGCCACCAGCCGAGGACGGGGGTGACGACGAAGCCGCTGACCGGGATGTAGAGCTGCGGCAGGACGCCGAAGAGCTGGACGCCGGCGGGGTCGAGGCCGGTCTCCTCCCGGGCCTCGCGCAGGGCGGCGCGCAGCAGCCCGCCGTCGGCCGGGTCGCCGTCCTCGGGGTCGAGGGCGCCGCCGGGGAAGGAGGGCTGTCCGGCGTGCGAGCGCAGGCTGCCGGAGCGCTCCATGAGGAGGAGCTCGGGACCGTGCTCGCCCTCGCCGAAGAGGACGAGGACGGCGGACTGGCGGCCGGCCCCGCTCGCGGGCGGCAGGAAGCGGCTGAGCTGCTCGGGGCGGACCGTGCGGGCGGCCCGGTCGACGGGGCCCAGCCAGGCGGGCAGCCCGTCCCGGCTGAGCAGGCCGCCCGTTCCGGGTCCGTGCAGGTCTTCGTCAGTGCGCGTCATAGGCACCCCCGTGGTTCACAACGCGATCGGTGGACGGGTTCGTTCCCGCGGCCCGGGGCCGGGCCGGGGTGGCGGCCGGGCGCGGGTCCCGGCCCGCGGCGGCGGGGCTCAGTCGCCCGCGCCGAGGGGCGGGGCCGGGCGGCCGGGATAGCCGGGCGGCGGGTCGAGCCGCTGTCCCGGGAAGCCGCCCATCTCGTACTTGAGCAGCTTCCGCGCCTTCTCGGGGTCGGTCTCGCCCTCGCCGTACGAGGGGCAGAGGTGGGTGATCGGGCAGGCGCCGCAGGCGGGCTTGCGGGCGTGGCAGATGCGGCGGCCGTGGAAGATCACCCGGTGGGAGAGCATCGTCCACTCGCTCTTCGGGAAGATCGTGGCGATCTCCGCCTCGATCTTGACCGGGTCCTCCTGCTCGGTCCACCGCCAGCGGCGGACCAGCCGCATGAAGTGGGTGTCGACGGTGATGCCGGGGACGCCGAAGGCGTTGCCGAGGACGACGAAGGCGGTCTTGCGGCCCACGCCGGGGAGCTTGACGAGGTCGTCGAGGCGGCCGGGGACCTCCCCGCCGAAGTCGTCGCGGAGGGCGGCGGCGAGACCCATGATCGACTTGGTCTTGGCGCGGAAGAAGCCGGTGGGGCGGATGAGCTCCTCGACCTCCTCGGGCACGGCGGCGGCGAGGTCCTCGGGGGTGGGGTACTTCGCGAAGAGGGCCGGCGTCGTCTGGTTCACCCGGAGGTCGGTGGTCTGCGCCGAGAGGACCGTGGCGACGAGGAGCTCGAAGGGGCTGCGGAAGTCGAGCTCCGGATGGGCGTACGGGAAGACCTCGGCCAGCTCCCGGTTGATCTTGCGGGCGCGGCGGACCATCGCGAGCCGCGACTCGGGCTTCGCGGGCTTCCGATTTGCGGCTTTCACCCGTTTCGACACGCCGTGTTCGCCCACGGCGGAATTACCTTCGGCCGACACTCTTCCATCCCCCTTGGCCTGCGCTCTCACCGGCGAGTTGGACACCCGACCAGCCTAGGGGCCGTCGCCGACATCCGCCCCGGGCGTGGCCGATCCGCCCCCAATCGGCCCCCTGGCGTACGGACGGGTAGCTCCGTGGGTCAAACTTGTTGTGATTGATCGCACTGTTTTGTGCGTCCGGCATCATGGGACCCAGGTCCTTTGAGCAGGTCGACAGTAGGAGAGAACTCGTGGACGACGTTCTGCGGCGCGCCCCGCTCTTCGCGGCGCTCGATGACGAGCAGGCAGCCGAGCTGCGCGCCTCGATGAGTGAGGCGACGCTCGCCCGTGGCGACGCGCTCTTCCACGAGGGCGACCCCGGTGACCGCCTGTACGTGGTCACCGAGGGCAAGGTGAAGCTGCACCGCACCTCCCCCGACGGCCGCGAGAACATGCTGGCCGTCCTCGGCCCCGGCGAGCTGATCGGCGAGCTGTCGCTGTTCGACCCGGGCCCGCGCACCGCCACCGCGACGGCGCTGACCGAGGTCAAGCTGCTCGGCCTCGGCCACGGCGACCTCCAGCCCTGGCTGAACGCCCGCCCCGAGGTCGCCACCGCACTGCTGCGCGCGGTCGCCCGCCGGCTGCGCAAGACCAACGACCAGATGTCCGACCTGGTCTTCTCCGACGTCCCGGGCCGCGTCGCCCGCGCGCTCCTCGACCTGTCGCGCCGCTTCGGCGTGCAGTCGGAGGAGGGCATCCACGTCGTCCACGACCTCACCCAGGAGGAGCTGGCCCAGCTGGTCGGCGCCTCCCGCGAGACGGTCAACAAGGCGCTCGCCGACTTCGCCCAGCGCGGCTGGCTCCGCCTGGAGGCCCGCGCCGTGATCCTGCTCGACGTGGAGCGCCTCGCGAAGCGCTCGCGCTGACGCACCGCCGACACGAGGAGGCCGCCCGGTCCGAGGACCGGGGCGGCCTTCCGTGCGTCCGGGGGCGGTCAGCGCTTGGAGCCGTCCACGATCACCGGGGCGGAGGAGCCGTTGCCGCACGGCACGGTGTAGATGGCGTTCTTGGCCGCGGCCTCCTTGAACGCGTCGATGCACTGGTTCATCAGGACCTTGTCCGTCAGCGAGTCGTTGAGGATCTTGTTGGCGCGGGCGATGCCCTCCGCCTCGATCCGGCGCCGGTCGGCCTCGGCCTTGGCGGTGCGGGAGGCCTCGGTGGCCCGCTCGGTGGCCTGCTGCTGCTGGATCTTGCGGTCGATCTGGCCCTGGAGGGCGTCCGAGGGCTTCACGTTGCGCAGGTTGACGGTGGTCACGTCGATGCCGCGCGGGGCCAGGCGCTCCTTGATCAGGGCGCCGATCTCGGCGTTGATCTTCTCGCGGTCGGAGGCGTACCCCTGCTCGCTGGAGTAGCGGGCGAAGACGTTGCGGACGATCTCACGGCTGTCGGGGTAGACGAGCCGCTGCTGGATGGCGTCCTCGGTGCCGGCGAGCTTGTACAGCTCCACGGACTTGGAGGGGACGACGGCCCACTTCACCGTCACCTCGGCGTACATCACGCCGCCCTGCGAGGAGCGGACCTCGACCACGTCCTTGTCGGAGAGGTTGAGGTCGACCGGGCGGGTCGAGAAGGTCGTGACGTTCGTGAACGGCGACTTCACGTGCAGGCCCGAGGTCATCGGGGTGCCCACCTTGCCGAAGGCGACCGGCACGCCGACCTCGTACGCGCTGATCACGTACGTCATGCTCACGATCAGCGAGAAGAGGCCGGCCAGGACCGCGCCGAGGGCGCCGAACTTCAGCCCCGTGGAGTCGTTGGCACGACCGACGAAGTAGAGCACCACTGCGGCTATGACCAGCAGGATGGCGATGACGAACACGGGCGTTCCCCCCGAAAGCTACGGCCAGAAGTAAGCGGAGCGTAAAACACGGGTCAGGAACGCCAAAAGGCCGGGGGCTCCCTCGGGACAGGATCGTGACGACCCGCCCCGGAAGACCCCCGGCCCCCGCGAGCCCGGCCTGATCGACAGGACACCCCCTAGGGGGTGTCCTTCTCCCCCAGGTACTCCAGCTGCGCCCGGACGGAGAGTTCGGCCGCCGGCCAGAGCGAGCGGTCCACGTCCGCGTAGACGTGGGCGACGACGTCGGCGGCCGACCGGTGACCGGCCGCGACCGCCGCCTCCACCTGGGCGAGCCGGCCCGCCCGGTGCGCCAGGTAGAACTCCACGGCCCCCTGCGCGTCCTCCAGGACCGGCCCGTGCCCCGGCAGGACCGTGTGGACGCCGTCGTCGACGGTCAGCGAGCGCAGCCGCCGCAGCGAGTCCAGGTACTCGCCGAGCCGTCCGTCCGGATGGGCGACCATCGTCGTCCCGCGCCCCAGGATCGTGTCCCCCGTCAGCACCGCCCGGTCGGCGGGCAGATGGAAGGAGAGCGAGTCGGAGGTGTGGCCGGGCGTCGGGACGACCCGCAGCTCCAGGCCGCCGACCGTCACCACGTCCCCCGCGCCGAGCCCCTCGTCGCCGAGCCGCAGCGCCGGGTCGAGGGCGCGCACGGCCGTCCCGGTGAGCTCGGCGAACCGCCCGGCGCCCTCCGCGTGGTCGGGGTGCCCGTGGGTCAGCAGGGTGAGCGCCACCCGCTTGCCCAGCGACGCCGCGGTCTCCACCACCCGGGCCAGGTGCCCCTCGTCGAGCGGGCCGGGGTCGACGACGACGGCCATGTCGGAGCCGGGCTCGGAGAGCAGCCAGGTGTTGGTGCCGTCCAGCGTCATCGCGGACGGGTTCGGCGCCAGGACGTTCACCGCGCGGGCGGTCGCCGGCCCGGAGACCACCTGGCCGCGCGGCTGTCCGGGCAGGGCGGCGGCGTCGCTCATGCCGCACCCCCGGTCGGAATGATCTTGGTGAACTCCTCGTGCCCCGGCCAGCTCAGGACCAGCTCGTCGCCCCGGAGCCGGGCCTGGGCGAGGACCGGGGTCATGTCCTGGCCGTCCGCCGCCGCCAGCGCCTCGGCGGCCGTGGAGAACGCCTCCAGCGTGCGCAGGGTCGAGATCGTCGGCGGCATCATCGTCAGCTCGCCCCGGTCGTACCCGGCCGCGGCCTCCGCCGGGCGGATCCACACCGTGCGGTCGGCCTCCGTGGAGGCGTTGCGGGTGCGCTGCCCCTCCGGCAGCGCCGCCACGAAGAACCAGGTGTCGTACCGGCGCTGCTCGAACTCGGGCGTGATCCAGCGCGCCCACGCGCCCAGCAGGTCCGAGCGCAGGACGAGACCCCGCCGGTCGAGGAAGTCGGCGAAGGACAGCTCGCGGGCGACCAGCGCCTCCCGGTCGCGCTCCCAGTCCTCGCCGGTGGTGTCGCCGACCACCGCGTCCGCGGTCTCGCCGGCGAGCAGGACGCCCGCCTCCTCGTACGTCTCGCGGACGGCGGCGCAGACCACCGCCTGGGCCTGCGCGGGGTCGTCGAGCCCGAGCCGCCCGGCCCAGGTCTCCCGGGCGGGGCCGGCCCAGCGGACCGGCTGCTCGTCGCGCGGGTCGACACCGCCGCCGGGATAGGCGTACGCGCCCCCCGCGAAGGCCATGGAGGCGCGGCGGCGCAGCATGTGGACGTCCGGTCCGGCGGCTCCGTCGCGCAGGAGGAGCACGGTGGCGGCACGCCGCGGGGTCACCGGGGTGAGCTCACCGGCGGCGAGGGCGCGGATGCGGTCGGGCCACTCCGGCGGGTACCACTGACCGTTCGACTGATTCGGCTGACCATTCGGCATGGCCGGATGCTATGCGCAAGCATCGGAATGCACGAGGGCCGGTCCTCCCGTGGCGGGGGACCGGCCCTGTGTCAGGCGGGTGCGGGGTGTCAGGCGTCGACGAGCTCGACCTGGACCTCGACCTCGACGGGGGCGTCGAGCGGCAGCACGGCCACGCCGACGGCGCTGCGCGCGTGCACGCCCTTCTCGCCGAGGACGGCGCCGAGCAGCTCGCTGGCGCCGTTGACGACGCCCGGCTGCCCGGTGAAGTCGGCGGCGGAGGCGACGAAGCCGACGACCTTCACGACGCGCTTGATGCGGTCGAGGTCACCGGCGACCGACTTCACGGCCGCGAGGGCGTTGAGCGCGCAGGTGGCGGCGAGCTCCTTGGCCTCCTCGGCCGTGACCTCTTCGCCGACCTTGCCGGTCACCGAGAGCTTGCCCGCCACCATCGGGAGCTGGCCCGAGGTGTAGACGTACACGCCGGACTGCACGGCCGGCTGGTAGGCGGCCAGCGGCGGCACGACCTCCGGCAGGGTCAGGCCGAGCTCGGCGAGCCTCGCCTCGACGGCCCCGCTCACGACTTGGCCCGCTTCAGGTAGGCCACGAGCTGCTCGGGGTTGTTCGGCCCGGGCACGACCTGGACGAGCTCCCAGCCGTCCTCGCCCCAGGTGTCCAGAATCTGCTTGGTCGCGTGCACCAGAAGCGGCACCGTGACGTACTCCCACTTGGTCATGGGGCCGACTGTATCCGCTGTCGCGGGACCGCTCTCCGAGGCGGCCCCCCGAGCCGGGCGCGCCCGGCCCCGGGCGGAGGGCCCGCCGTGAGCCCGCCGTGAGCCCGCCGGGAGCCCGGCAGGGATCGGCGGGCGGGCGGCGGGCGGGCGGCGGGAAGGCCCCCTAGGGGACTTCTCCGGGGCGGGCAGCTGATTGGGCGCGGCCGCCAGTGGTTAGGCTCGACTGCGTGAGCAGGCTCCAGGTCGTCAGCGGCAAGGGCGGTACCGGTAAGACGACGGTCGCCGCCGCCCTCGCGCTCGCCCTCGCGACGGAGGGGAAGCGGACCCTCCTCGTCGAGGTCGAAGGCAGGCAGGGCATCGCACAGCTCTTCGAGACGGAGGCCCTTCCGTACGAGGAGCGGAAGATCGCCGTCGCGCCGGGCGGCGGCGAGGTGTACGCGCTGGCGATCGACGCCGAGCGCGCGCTCCTCGACTACCTCCAGATGTTCTACAAACTGGGCGGCGCGGGACGGGCGCTGAAGAAGCTCGGCGCGATCGACTTCGCGACGACGATCGCCCCGGGCGTCCGGGACGTCCTGCTGACCGGCAAGGCCTGCGAGGCGGTCCGGCGGCGCGAGAAGCACGGTGGCCACACCTACGACCACGTGGTCATGGACGCCCCGCCCACCGGCCGCATCACCCGCTTCCTCAACGTCAACGACGAGGTCGCCGGGCTGGCGCGGATCGGCCCGATACACAACCAGGCGCAGGCCGTCATGCGGGTCCTCAAGTCGCCCGAGACCGCGGTCCACCTGGTGACGCTCCTGGAGGAGATGCCGGTCCAGGAGACCGCGGACGGCGTGGCGGAGCTGCGCGCCGCCGAACTCCCGGTGGGCCGGGTCGTGGTGAACATGGTCCGTCCGCACGTCCTGGACGGCGCGGCGGTACGGGCCGCCTCCGGCGACCACCGGGAGGCGATCGCGCGCACCCTGGCCTCCGTCGGCGTGGCCGGCGGCACGCGGCTCGTCGACCCGCTGCTCGACGAGGCGGTCGAGCACGCCCGCCGGGTGGAGCTGGAGCGGGAGCAGCGCGCCGTCCTGGACGCCATCGGCGTCCCGGCGTACGAGCTGCCCTTCCTCGGGGACGGGGCGGACATCGCGGGGCTGTACCGGCTGGCGAAGGAACTGCGGAAGCAAGGGGTGGGCGCGTGACGGAGCAGGCTGCCGGCGGTCTCGACACCGCGTCCGCCACGGCGGGGCCCGACCCGGCCACCGCCGCCCAGGGGCTCGACTCCGTCCCCGTCCTGGAGCTCGACCCGCTGATCGACGACCCGGGCACCCGCATCATCGTCTGCTGCGGCGCGGGCGGCGTGGGCAAGACGACCACGGCAGCGGCCCTGGGGGTCCGGGCGGCGGAGCGGGGCCGGCGGGTCGTCGTCCTCACCATCGACCCGGCCCGGCGGCTGGCGCAGTCGATGGGCATCGACTCCCTGGACAACACCCCCCGCGAGGTCGACGGGATCAAGGGCTCCGACGGCGGCCGCCTGCACGCGATGATGCTCGACATGAAGCGGACCTTCGACGAGATCGTCGAGGCGCACGCCGACCCCGAGCGGGCGCGGGCGATCCTGGAGAACCCCTTCTACCAGTCCCTGTCGGCCGGGTTCGCCGGTACGCAGGAGTACATGGCGATGGAGAAGCTCGGCCAGCTGCGCTCGCGCGACGAGTGGGACCTGATCGTCGTCGACACCCCGCCGTCCCGCTCCGCCCTGGACTTCCTGGACGCGCCGAAGCGGCTCGGTTCCTTCCTGGACGGGAAGTTCATCAAGCTGCTCATGGCCCCGGCGAAGGTGGGCGGCCGGGCCGGGATGAAGTTCCTCAACGTCGGCATGTCGATGATGACGGGCACCCTCGGGAAGCTGCTGGGGGGTCAGTTCCTCAAGGACGTGCAGACGTTCGTGGCGGCGATGGACACGATGTTCGGCGGGTTCCGGACCCGCGCCGACGCCACGTACAAGCTGCTCCAGGCGCCCGGCACGGCCTTCCTCGTGGTCGCCACGCCGGAGCGGGACGCGCTGCGCGAGGCGGCGTACTTCGTGGAGCGGCTGGCGGCCGAGGACATGCCGCTGGCGGGTCTCGTCCTCAACCGCGTCCACGGCAGCGGGGCCGCCCGGCTGTCGGCCGAGCGGGCGCGGGCCGCCGCGGAAAATCTTGACGAGGGCCGCATTGTGGATCAGAGGGACGGGAAGGCTGGACTGCGTGGCTCCCCGGCCACCGAGCCCGAGCCGTCCGATCTCGCCACCGCCGCCGCAACGCCCGTATCCGAGGCTGCCCCCACAGCCGAACCGGTCGCACCGCACGACGACGCACACGACGACGAAGACGCACCCCTGGACGCACCGTCCGAAGCCGACGCACGGTCGGCCGTGTCCGCACGGCCGGTCGTGGAGACGCGCGCGGACGGGGAGACCGACGTACGCCGTCTCACCGCGGGACTGCTGCGCCTGCATGCCGAGCGCATGCGGGTGCTCGCGCGCGAGCAGCGCACGCGCGACCGCTTCACCGCGCTCCACCCGGAGGTGGCGGTGGCCGAAGTGGCCGCCCTGCCCGGCGATGTGCACGACCTCGCCGGGCTGCGGGCCATCGGTGACCGGCTCACGGCCGGGCGGATGCCCTCGGCCTGAGCGGTGCCCCGCCTCCGTTCCGCCGGGGCGGACGGGTCGGGGTCTAGCCGACCGCCGCGTACGCCTCGTACGTCGCGTCGTCCTCCATCGCGACGGGCAGCAGGCCCGCGCCACGCTCGTACTCCGTCCGCGCGGTCTCCAGGAGCCGGCGCCACGAGGTGACGGTCGGCCTCCGGCGCAGCAGGGCACGGCGCTCGCGCTCCGTCATGCCGCCCCACACACCGAACTCCACGCGGTTGTCGAGGGCGTCGGCGAGGCACTCGGTCCGCACCGGGCATCCGGTGCACACCGCCTTGGCCCTGTTCTGCGCCGCTCCCTGCACGAATAGTTCATCCGGATCGGTAGTGCGGCAGGCCGCCTGCGCACTCCAGTCAGCTACCCAGCCCATACCGGCGCCGTCCTCTCCCGAATCGAGGCTCCCCCACGGCGACAGCGGCATATTCACCGCTGCCAGTTGGGACGTTACGGAAGGCGGAGACAGCGCAACACCCCCTTCGGGCCCAATCTTGGATGGCCCGAACGGACTATGCGTGCGCGTCAGATCACCCAGGGGAGTGATCGAAGGACATGCGTGACATAAAGGACATACCGTACGGATACGCCCTTCCTCGACGGCCCCACTCCGGGCACCGTGTGACGCATGAGCCTGAATCGGACACGAGCTTCCCGTGTTTCGGGGTCACGGGAATTCATACCGATGTCACGCAGGGGTCTTGATGCGAGAACTCACTGCTGTGACAGTTGTGAGCAGCTTAGGCCAAGGCATATACGCGTGTCCGGCAAACGACAACGTCCGCCCCGACGCCGCCGCGGCGCACGAGCCCCACGAGCCCCACCGTGCTCGGATGTCACGGTCTGGTACGGGAACGCTCCGAGGGGCCCCCGCTCCTGCGGAACGCTCATCACTACGGATTAGGCTGCCCCCATGGCAAAGAAGCGCTCGGGCGGTGGTCTGACCGGGACCCAGCAGGCCGCCAAGTTCCTCGGTGTCAGTGTGCTCTCCGGAGCCGTGCTGGCGGGCATCGCCCTGCCCGCGGCCGGAGCACTCGGACTCGCCGCGAAGGGCACGGTCGAGGGGTTCGACGAGATCCCGTCCAACCTGAAGACCCCACCGCTGAGTCAGCGCACCACGATCCTGGACGCCGACGGCGGCCTCATCGCCACGGTGTACTCCCGGGACCGGAAGGTCGTCCCGCTGGACAAGATCTCCCCGTACATGCAGAAGGCGATCGTCGCCATCGAGGACGGCCGCTTCTACGAACACGGGGCCATCGACCTCAAGGGCGTGCTGCGCGCGATCAACCGCAACGCGCAGTCGGGCGGGGTCGCGCAGGGCGCGTCCACCCTCACCCAGCAGTACGTGAAGAACGTCTTCGTCGAGGAGGCCGGTGACGACCCCGAGAAGGTCGCGCAGGCCACCCAGCAGACCATCGGCCGCAAGGTCCGCGAGCTGAAGTTCGCGATCCAGGTCGAGGAGGAGCTGGGCAAGAAGAAGATCCTGGAGAACTACCTCAACATCACGTTCTTCGGCCAGCAGGCGTACGGCATCGAGGCCGCCTCCCAGCGGTACTTCTCCAAGCCGGCCGCCAAGCTGAGCCTGGGCGAGGCGGCGATGATGGCCGGACTCGTCCAGTCGCCCAGCCGCTACGACCCGATCAACGACATCCAGGAAGCCACCAAGCGCCGCAACGTGGTCCTCCAGCGGATGGCCGACGTGAAGGACATCAGCCAGGCCGAGGCGGACGAGGCGAAGGCAGCCCCGCTGAAGCTGAAGGTCAAGACGCCGAAGAACGGCTGCATCACCGCCGTCAGCGGCGCCGGCTTCTTCTGCGACTACGTCCGCAAGACGATCCTCACCGACCCGGTCTTCGGCAAGACGACCGAGGAGCGGCAGAAGCTGTGGAACCTCGGTGGTCTCACCATCAGGACCACGCTCGACCCGCGCGCCCAGGCCGCCGCCAACGAGGCCGCCATCGCGAAGATCAACAAGGACGACCCGGTCGCCGCCTCGGTGGTGCAGGTGCAGCCCAAGACCGGCCGCATCCTGTCGATGGGCCAGTCCCGCCCGTACGGCCTGGACCAGAAGCAGCACCAGACCACGCTGAACCTGGCCGTCGGCAGCAGGATGGGCGGCACGACGTACGGCTTCCAGGTCGGCTCCACCTTCAAGCCGATCACCGCCGCGGCGGCACTGGAGAAGGGCCTGAGCCCGGCGCAGAGCTTCGACACGCCCGCGCAGATCAACCTCGCGGAGAACGACTTCACCCGCTGCGACGGCAAGCCCGCGGGGTACGCGAACTGGGAGGTGAACAACGAGGTCGAGTCGGAGAAGGGCATGTACGACATGACCAGCGCGCTCGGCAAGTCCATCAACACCTACTTCGCCAAGCTGGAGCAGATGGCCGGCCTCTGCGAGACGCTGACGATGGCGAAGAACGTCGGCTACGAGCGCGAGCTCGGCAAGCCGGTGAAGCAGAGCCCCTCCATCACCCTCGGCAGCATCGAGAGCACCCCGCTCGACATGGCGTCCGTCTACGCGACCTTCGCCAACCGGGGCATGTACTGCACCCCGGTCGCCATCGAGTCGATCAAGGCCGCCAACGGCGACAAGCTGAACGTGCCGCAGACCAAGTGCTCGCGCGCCATGAGCGACCGGACCGCCGACACGATCAACCAGATGCTGAAGGGCGTCGTCGAGGACGGCACGGGTACGAAGGCCGGCCTCAGCGACCGCGACAACGCGGGCAAGACCGGTACGACCAACGACCGCAAGGACGCCTGGTTCGTCGGCTACACGCCCAACCTGTCCACCGCCGTCTGGGTCGGCGACGACGTCGGCGAGAAGCAGTCGATGTACCGCATCACCATCGGCGGCGAGTACTACGACAAGGTCTGCGGCGGCTGCCTCCCCGGCCCGATCTGGAAGATCGCGATGACCGGCGCCCTGAACGCCGGCGAGACCCCGGGCTTCACCCCGATCTCCGTCCCGCGCGCCCAGGCGCCGAAGGACCCGGAGAAGGAGGGCGACGAGGGCCCGAACAAGCCGCGCAAGCCCCGCGACGGCAAGCCGGGCGACGCCGACCCGGCCAACCCGTTCCCCGGCATCACGATCCCGCCGGAGATGCTGGGCCAGGGACGCGGCGCGGGCCGCGGAAACCACTGACCCACCGACACGTGTGAGGGCGCCCCACCTGGTGGGGCGCCCTCACGCGTTCTCGTCGTGGCGGCCGGCGGACGCCGGCGCGTCGCGGATCAGCCCGCGAGCAGCTTCTTCACGGAGGCGGCGACCCGGCCGCCGTCGGCCTGGCCGGCCACCTTCGGGTTCACGATCTTCATGACGGCGCCCATGGCCCGCGGCCCCTCGGCACCCGCCGTGCGCGCCTCCTCGACGGCCTCGGCGACGATGCCGTCGAGCTCCTCGTCGCTGAGCTGCTGCGGCAGGTAGGCGTCCAGGAGGACGCCCTCCGCCCGCTCGCGCTCGGCGGACTCGGGACGGCCGCCCTGCGCGAAGGCGTCCGCGGCCTCGCGACGCTTCTTCGCCTCCTTGGCGATCACCTTCTGCACCTCGTCGTCGGAGAGTTCGCGCTTCGTCTTGCCCGCGACCTCCTCCTTGGTGATGGCGGTGATGGTCAGCCGCAGGGTCGAGGAACGCAGTTCGTCGCGCTCCCTGATGGCGGCGTTGAGGTCGGCCTTGAGCTTCTCCTTGAGCGTGGTCATGGGGACAAGTGTGGCAGGTGCCGCGCCCCACCCGCCCGCGCATTTCCCCCGCGCCGGTCTGCGACGATGGGGGGATGCGCGCACGGTACGGGATGCCCCTGAAGGTCACGGCTGGTCTCGCGGCGACGGCCGCGGCCGGAATCGTCTACGCGGCGGGGATCGAGGCCCGCTCGTTCCGGCTCCGCCGCGTGACCGTCCCGGTCCTCCCACCCGGCATGCGCGACCTCCGGGTCCTCCAGGTCTCCGACATCCACATGGTCCGCGGGCAGAACAAGAAGCGGGCCTGGCTCCAGTCGCTCGCGGGGCTCCGCCCGGACTTCGTCGTCAACACCGGTGACAACCTCTCCGACACCGAGGCCGTGCCGGAGGTCCTCGACGCGCTCGGCCCGCTGATGGAGTTCCCCGGCGTCTACGTCTTCGGCTCCAACGACTACTACGGTCCCCGGCTGCGCAACCCCGCCCTGTACCTCATGGAGAAGGTCCAGGGCCGCCACGGGCTCAACGGCAACCCGCCCGTCGTCGGCGCCGTCCACAACCCGTGGGAGCCCATGCGGGACGCCTTCGACGACGCCGGCTGGGTCAACCTGACCAACACCCGGGGCCGGCTGAAGCTCCCCGGTGTCGAGCTCGCCTTCACCGGCCTCGACGACCCGCACATCAAGCGCGACCGCTACGAGCGGGTGGCGGGCGGCCCCGACACCTCGGCCGACTTCTCCCTGGGCGTGGTCCACGCCCCCTACCTGCGCGCGCTCGACGCCTTCACCGCCGACGGGTACGAGCTGGTCCTCGCCGGGCACACCCACGGCGGACAGCTCTGCATCCCCTTCTACGGGGCGCTCGTCACCAACTGCGACATCGACACCGACCGCGTGAAGGGGCTCTCCACCCACACCGTCGCCGACCGCACCTCCTATCTGCACGTCTCCGCGGGCTGCGGCACCAACCGCTACACCCCGGTGCGGTTCGCCTGCCCGCCCGAGGTCACCCTGCTCACCCTGACCGCGCGCGCCTGACGGCCTACGGTGGGGTCATGCTCACGCCCCGCCCCGCGGCCGTGCCGGCCTCCGCCGTCCTGCCCCCCGCCCCGCGCCGGCCGTACGCCGCGGCCTTCCGGGGGCTGATCGCCCTCGCCGCCGCGACGGGCGTGGTCATCGAGTGCGTCGTCGGCGACGTGCTCGTCGTCCTGAGCTTCTTCACCATCTGGACCAACATCCTGGTCGCCCTCGTCCTCGGCGGGGGCGCCGTCCGGGCCTGGACCCGCCGCCGCCCGCCGCCCGCGCTGTGGACCGGCGGGGTCCTGCTCTGCATCACGGTGGTCGGCCTGGTCTTCCACCTCGTCCTCGACAACCCGGCAAGCTCCTTCGGCCAGGCCGCCGAGATCGCCCGCCTCAGCGGCGCGCGGGCCGTCGCCAACCAGCTGCTCCACACCGTGACCCCGCTGGGCACGGCCCTGGACTTCCTCCTGCTCACCGCGCCCGGCGCCCTCCGGTGGCGGCACGCCGCCCAGTGGCTCGTGGTCCCCGGCCTCTACTTCGCCTTCGCCCTGGTCCGCGGTGCGCTGCTCTCCCCCGGGGCCCCGGCCCGCTACCCGTATCCCTTCGTGGACGTCGCCGTCCACGGCTACGGCGGGGTCCTGGTCAACGCCCTCGTCCTCGGCACGGCCTTCTTCCTGCTCGGCCTCGCCATCGTCGGCCTGGACCGCATCCGACCTGCGCCGCCGGCGCCCGAATACCGGATTTCGCCTGAGCGCGCGCGTGGGCTAAAGTAATCGATGTCGCCGCGACGTGAAGAACAGAGCAGCGACATCGGGGTGTAGCGCAGCTTGGCAGCGCGCTTCGTTCGGGACGAAGAGGTCGTGGGTTCAAATCCCGCCACCCCGACAGCCGTAACACCAGGTGAGGCCGGTACTGATTCCAGTACCGGCCTCTCCTGCTTCTCCGGCCGCGGGCGGATCGGCGGGCCGGGGGGGCGGTCGCGCAGGGCCCGGGGGGGGTTCGCGGGAAGCCCCCCCGGGGCGGGCTAGATGATCGGGGGCCGGCCGAGTCGCGTCATGCGGCGGACGGTGGTCCAGCGCATGGGCCGGCGGGGGCCGCAGGGGCGGCGGACGCCCTCGGCGAAGCCGCCGAACCAGGCGGCGAGGCCGGACAGGGAGCGGGTGCGCGCCAGGGTGAGCAGGGTCCAGACGGCGAGGTAGACCGGGACGAGGAGCGCCGGGAGGTTCCGCTTGGCGAGCCAGACGCGGTTGCGGGCGGTCATCCGGTGGTAGACGGCGTGCCGGGCCGGGCTGGTCCTGGGGTGCTGGAGCAGCAGCTCGGGGGCGTAGAGGACCTTCCAGTCGGCGTCGAGGGCGCGCCAGGCGAGGTCGGTCTCCTCGTGGGTGAAGAAGAAGTCCTCGGGCCAGCCGCCGATGCCGTCGAGCATCCGCATCGAGAGGCCGTGGCCGCCGCCGAGGAAGGTCGTCACCTCGCCGCCGCGCATCGGGTCCTTCGCGCCGAGGCGGGGGACGTGCCGGCGCTGTGTCTCGCCGGTCTCGTCGGCGATGCGGAAGGAGACGACGCCGAGGCCGGGGTCGGCCTCGTACAGGTCGGCGAGGCGGCGCAGGACGTCGCGGTCGACGAGGAGGCCGTCGTCGTCGAGGTCGACCACGACGTCCACGTCGCCGAAGGCCCGCAGGGTCTCGATGGCCACGTTCCGGCCGCCCGACACGCCCCGGTTCTCGGGGAGTTCCACCCCGGTCACGCCCTCGGGGAGCTCCGGCAGGGAGCCGGTTCCGTTGCCGACCACGACGATCCGGGCGGCGGGCTCGTCCTGCCCCGCCACGGCGTCGAGCAGCGCCCGCAGCTCCGCGGGGCGCGTGCCCATCGTCAGTACCGCCACACCCGTACGCGGTCGCACCACGACCCACTCCGTCCCACCCGGCCGAACCCTCAGGGGCGCGATGCTAGCCGCCGGGAACCACCCGCCGTTCACCCGGTGTGCACCTCGGAGCGGGCGGTTCGTCACGGAGTGCGGGCCCCGGGGAGGGGAGTGCGGCGAGAGCGGGCGGCGGGCGGCTCTACGCTGGTTCCCTTCCGTCGAATTGATCGATTGTCGAAAGGGTGGTCTCCAGGTGCTGGTCGCGGACCGATATCGGCTTCACGTGTGTATCGGCCGGGGCGGCATGGGCGAGGTGTGGCAGGCGACCGACGAGGTGCTGGGCCGGGCCGTGGCCGTGAAGCTGATGCTGGCGCAGGGGACCGACCCCTCCGCCGCCGACCGGTTCCGTCTGGAGGCGCAGACCGCCGCGCGGCTGAGCCACCCGCACGTGGTGGGCGTCTTCGACTTCGGCACCTGGGACGGAAAGCTGTTCCTGGTCATGGAGTTGGTCGAGGGGGACAGCCTGGCGGGGAGCCCGTCCGACACGTCCGCGCTGCCGGCCGAGCGGGTCGCGGTGGTCGCCGCGCACGCCGCCGCCGGGCTCGCGGCCGCGCACCGGCAGGGCGTCGTGCACCGGGACATCAAGCCGGGGAACCTGCTGGTCGACGCCGAGGGCACGGTGAAGCTGGCGGACTTCGGCATCGCGCGGTTCGTCGACGACCCCTCGGCGGCGCTCACGACGACCGGTCAGATCGTCGGCACCGGGCTCTACCTGGCACCCGAGCGGGCGCTGGGGCAGCCCGCGTCGTCCGCGTCCGACGTCTACTCGCTGGGGTGTGTGCTCTACCAACTGCTCACCGGCCGGCCACCGTTCCGCGCGGACACGGCAACGGCCCTGCTGTACCAGCACATCGACACCCCGCCGGTGCCGCCGACCCGTCTGGGGGCCTCGCTGCCGCCCGAGTTCGAGGCGTACCTGCTGACCCTGCTGGCCAAGCAGCCGGAGCAGCGGCCGTCGGCGCAGGCGATCGCGGACTGGTTCTCCTCCGGCGCCTGGCGGTCCTACCCGCAGCCCGCGCAGGGCCGGGCGCGGCCCCCGCACACCCCGCACCGCACGGGAGGCCCCGCGGTCGCCTCGCGGCCCGCGCCGGCGCACGGCTCGGCGCCCCTGCCGAGCGCCGCGCCGACGCCCGTGCCCGGCACCGGCCCGATGGCGGGCACCGGGTCGCGTCGCGCGGGCTCGTCCCGGCCCTCGACGGGTCCCGTCGCCGCGCGCGTGCCCGCGCCCTCCTCACGGCGGCGCGAGCGGTCCGGCGGCGCGGGCGGCGGGCTCGCGGAGCTCTCCAGACGCAGACCGCGCAAGACGGCGGCGGTCGCGGGGGCCATCGCCTTCGTCGTCTTCCTGGTCATCGGGATGGCCTGGCTCTCCTGAGCCGGGCCGGACGCGGGGCGGGGCCGGGCGGCCGCCGCCCTCAGTACAGCCGGGGCGCCATCACCTGTCCCTCGCCGTCCGTCCCGGCGAGCAGCAGGCAGCGGGGGATGCCGGGGCCCGGGGTCGCCCGGACCGCCACGGACGTCGGCGGGTCGGTGGGCAGCTCGATCGGCACGGTGACCGGCCGGTCGTGGTCGGCCCGGGCGTGGCCGACCTCCTTGCCGTCGACGAGGACCTCGACGACGGGGCTGTGACCGGTCTGGACGGTCACGGAGACCGAGTGCCCGAGGTGGTCGATGTGGAAGTGGTGGCGTGCCCTCATGGGCCACCTCCGTGCCGCCGGGATGGGACGCGTACCTCCAGAGTAGACAGACCCCGCGCGGTCCGCCCGCCTCCCGCCGCGCTCCCCCGGGCTCCACGTGCGGCCGGGGGCCGCCGGTGGTCAGATGGACCGGTACGCCGACCGGCGCCCGCGCGGAACGGAGCTCCCGCAGATGAGCGACTCCCTGCCCTCTTTCGAGGACACGACCGACTTCGAGAACGCGGACCGCGGTTTTCTCGGCGCCCTCGTCCCCGGTGTGGTGACCGCCGACGACGGCCGGGTGGTGTGGGACAACGACGCCTACGCCTTCCTGGAGGCGGAGTGCCCGGACACCGCGCACCCGAGCCTGTGGCGGCAGGGCAGGCTGAACGCCCGCCAGGGCCTGTACGAGGTCACCGGGGGCATCTACCAGGTCCGCGGCCTGGACCTGTCGAACATGACGCTCGTCGAGGGCGAGCGCGGGGTGGTCGTGATCGACCCGCTGATCTCCGTGGAGACGGCGGCGGCCGCCCTCACGCTCTACCGCGGGCACCGCGGTGACCGGCCGGTCACCGGGGTGATCTACACGCACTCGCACGGCGACCACTTCGGCGGGGTGCGGGGCGTCCTGCCGCACGGGTCCGAGGAGGGCGTGCCGATCCTGGCGCCCGCCGGGTTCCTGGAGCACGCGGTCAGCGAGAACGTGTACGCGGGCACCGCCATGACGCGGCGGGCGAGCTACATGTACGGCGTCGGGCTGCCGACGGCGCCGGACGGCCAGATCGGCGTCGGCCTCGGGCAGGCCACCTCCACCGGCACCATCAGCCTCATCCCGCCGACCGTGGACATCACGGAGACCGGGCAGGAGGAGACGGTGGACGGCGTGCGGATCGTCTTCCAGCTGACGCCCGGCACCGAGGCGCCGGCCGAGATGAACTTCCTCTTCCCCGACCACCGCGCGCTCTGCCTGGCGGAGAACGCCACGCACACCCTGCACAACGTGCTCACGCTGCGCGGCGCGGTCGTCCGCGACGCCCGGATCTGGGCCCACTACCTGGACGAGGCGATCGAGTACTTCCACGGCCGCTACGACGTCGCCTTCGCCTCCCACCACTGGCCCACCTGGGGACACGACGCGGTGGTGGAGTTCCTGTCCGGGCAGCGCGACCTCTACGCGTACCTGCACGACCAGACGCTGCGGCTGCTGAACGCGGGGCACACCGGCCCCGAGATCGCCGAGCTGATCGAGTTGCCGCCGGCGCTGGCGAGGGCCTGGCACGGCCGCGGTTACTACGGCTCGCTCAGCCACAACGCCAAGGCCGTCTACCAGCGCTACCTGGGCTGGTACGACGGGAACCCCGCCCACCTCTGGGAGCGGCCGCCGGCGGAGCTCGCCCGGCGGTACGTGGAGGTGGCAGGCGGCGCCGCGGAAGCCCTGGCCAAGGCACGGCGGTACGCCGAGGACGGCGACCTGCGCTTCGCCGCGACCCTCCTCGATCACGTGGTCTTCGCCGACCCGGAGGACGAGGAGGCGAAGGAGGCGCTGGCCGGGGTGTACGAACGCCTGGGGTACGGCGCCGAGAACGCCACCTGGCGGAACTTCTACCTGCGGGGCGCCCAGGAGCTCCGCGAGGGCGTCACCGGCGACATGGTCGACACGACCAATCCCGAGATGGCGATGGCCCTCACCGTGCCCATGCTGATCGACTCGGTGGCTGTCTCCATCGACGGCCCGCGGGCCTGGGACGACGAGCTGACGATCGACCTGGTCCTGACGGACGGCCCCACCGGCGCGGGCGAGCGGCGCCGCCTGACCCTGCGCAACGGCGCCCTCACCCACCGGCCCTCCGCCGCGCCCCGGACGCCCGCCGGGCTCACCCTGACCCTGGGCAAGGTCCAGCTGCTCGGCCTCCTGGACGGCCGGGACCTCCAGGAGCTCGGGATCGGGGTCGAGGGCGATCCGGCGCTGCTCGCCCGCCTCTTCTCGTACGTGACGAGGTCCGCGCCCCGCTTCCCGATCGTGACCCCGTGAGGAGACCGCGATGAACCGGACGGGCCGCTCTCAGCGCACCGCCCACGCCAGGATCCCGAGCAGGACCAGCGTCAGGCAGATCCCGATGTTGACCACCTTGTACTGGAGGAAGACCGCGACGAACTCGCGGAGGGTGGCCGACGGCCAGAAGTAGGCGGCGGTCGGCGAGCCGACGACCTGGCCGTCGACACCGGCCCGGCGGGCCGTCAGCGCGGCCCGGAAGGCGTGGAAGTTGTTGGTGACGATCACGCACGAGGAGCCCGGCCGGTCCCGCTCCATCAGCTCCCTGCTGAAGAGCATGTTCTCCTCCGTCGTGCGCGAGCGGTCCTCGCGGACGACCGCCTCGGCCGGGAAGCCGCGCTCGACCAGGTAGTCGGCCATCGCGTGGGACTCGGGCACCTCCTCGTCGGGTCCCCGCCCGCCGGAGACGATGAGGACGGGCGGGTCCGCGCGGCGTGCGGCCAGCGTCTCGTACACCTGCCTGCCCCGGTCCAGACGGCTCGCGAGGAGCGGTGGCACGCGTCGGCCGCCGATCAGCCCGGAGCCGAGGACCACGACGAAGTCGGCGTCGCGGCGGAGCCGCATCCGGCCGTACAGGTGGGCGTAGCCGACGAAGCAGAGGAAGAGGAACGAGACGTAGGCCAGCACGAGCAGGGTGGTGCCGACGAGGGCGCCGAGGACCGGCGAGCGGGTGAGGGCCGCCGCGATCGCGAGGCCCATCACGCCGAACATGCCGAGCCCGGCGAGGAGCGCCAGCAGGTTGGCGGGGCTCCTGCCCTCCCGGCGGACCATCTTCACGCCGTTCGCGCACAGCAGCCCGGCCAGGACCACCGGGCCGAGGCCCAGCGCGAGGAGCAGGACGATCATCACGGTCTCGGCGACGCCCGGCGGGGCGTCGTCGATCCCGGCCAGGAGTCCGATGCCGAGGAAGGTGACGGCGAGGCCGAGGTAGACCGCGTTGCCGAAGCGGCGGCGGTCGCGCAGCACGCCGGCCCCGAAGAGCAGCAGGAAGACGGCGGCTGGGACGAAGGCGAACATTCCGACATCGTAGACATGGTCGGCGACGACGGCCGGTGCGCCGCCGTCCGGGACCGGCAGGGGCGGCGTCACGCCTCGACCGCCAGCGCGAACAGACCGCGGCGCGCGCCCTCTTCGTACGCGCCCCGCAGCTCCGGATCCTCCAGCAGGGACCGCAGGGCCGGCTCGCCCCGGTGGCGGGTCGCCACGCAGTGCTCCGCCGGCCGGTAGGAGGCGTCGAAGACCGAGGCGCGCAACAGGTCGACCGCGCCGAGCAGATGGGCGGCGGCGGCGCGGCGCCCGCTCATCGCCCGCATCTGGGCGAGGAGTTCCGCCGCGCAGGCCGCGCCCACCGCGGAGCCGAGCCTCAGGTGCTCCCGCAGGGCCCGCCGGGCGTACTCCGCGCCGCGCTCCTGCTCCCCGTCCCAGGCGGCCAGTTCGGCCTGCACCTGGTACGCCCAGGCGTCGGCGAACAGATCGCGGCCCACCCAGGCCCGGCGGCTCTCCCGGTCCAGATCGCCCTGGTCGAGCGCCTCCTGCGCGGCCTCCGGGTCGGTGCGGCACAGGGCCAGCGCCAGACCCACCCAGCAGGCCCGGCGGGTCGGCCCGAACTCCGGGTGCTCCTCCATCAGCGCCAGCGCGTCGCGGAACTCGGCCGCCGCCGCGCGCGTGCGCCCCTGGTGCAGGGCGGTCGCCCCGCGCAGATGGGCGAGGAGCGCCAGACAGCGCTGGTCGCCGTCGCGCACGGCCGCCGCCCACGCCTGCGCCAGGAGCGGATCTGCGTCCTCGGGACGGCCCGACTCCAGCTCCAGGAAGGCGGCGAGCCACAGGCCGCGGGCGGATGCCGGGCCCTCGTGCAGGCTGAGGGCGTGCCGGAGCCGGGTGCGGCCCTCGGCGATCCGCCCGCAGGCCACCCACAGGAACCACAGGGAGACCGCGATCTCGACGGAGGTGTCGGCCTCGGCGCTCGGCGACAGCGGCGCGGTCGTCGGGTCCATCGCGGCGGCCAGATCGGGGAGTTCCCGCAGGGCGAGGTCCCGCGCGTCGAGCTGCCGGCCCCGCTGCCACCACTCCGCGGCCCGGCGGGCCAGCTTCACGCACCACCGGCGGTGGTGCAGGACGACCGCCCAGCGGTCGCCGCGGGCGGTGAGCCGGCGGGCGCCGACGGCCCGCATCGGATGGGGCATCCAGTAGCGCGGGGCACCGTCCTCGCCGTCGAAGAGGTCGTCGACGGGCAGCAGCGCGAGCGGGGCGAGCCGGTCGAGGACGGCCTGGATCTCCCCGGCGGGCAGCGTGCCGGAGGCGCAGACCTCACGGACGGCGTCGCGGCCGAAGGCGCCCTCGAAGACGGACAGCCGCTCCCACAGGAGCTGTTCGGCCGGGTCGCAGCTCGCGTAGCCGCGCTCGGCGGCGGCGAGCTGGTCGAGGCCGACGGGCTCGCCCCACAGCACCTCGGTCTCCGGTGATTCTCCAGCCCACATGCGCCCAGCCCCCCGTGCCCTCCACCGTCCCCCTCCTGTGACCGATCTCCTGTGACCGAGGACGGATGCCCCGGCCGTCACCGACCGGGGAGGTACATGCATACCGGGGAATCCGCCCGGGGAGAAGCCGGTCCGTCACCGAACGGGGCACCGGGGACGAACCGCCCGCGGCCGGGGCCCGGCGGCCGGGTGTGCGCCGGTGATGCGGGACGACGGGGAGGACGGCTCCGCGGCGCCCGTGGCCCGCGCCGCTCAGACGGGGCGGGACGCCTTGACCGAGTACATCAGCGGGATGCGGGGACGCTCCGCGGGGAAGCGGTAGTAGCCGTCGTCGTGCCGCTGGAGCGCGCCGTAGCGCGGGAACAGCGACGCGTCGTGCTCGTGCAGGAACTCGATCCGCAGCCCCGCCCCCGCCAGCGCCGTGACGACCTCGCCCACCGGGTGCACCCACTCCACGCTGCGGTTGTGGACGGTCGGGGCGTCGAGTTCGGCGTACGTCCCCGGCGCGGTGTCCACCCACGGCTCGCGGACGAAGTAGTCGTGGACGACCCGGCTGCCCGTCTCGTCGTCGAGGGAGTCGGTCAGCGGGTGGAACTCGGCCACGTAGAGGAAGCCGCCCGGGGCGACGAGCGCCGCCGCGGTCTCCGCCCAGCGGTCGATGTCGGGGAGCCAGCACAGCGCGCCGCTGCCGGTGTAGACGACGTCGTACGCGCGGTCCGGGACGGCCTCCGCGGCGTCGTACACGTCGGCGGCGACGAACGCGGCCCGGTCCTGCGCGAGGCCCAGGTCGGCGGCGAGCGAGCGGGCCGTCTCCACGGCGGGCTCCGAGAAGTCCAGCCCCACGACGCGGGCGGCGCCGTGGCGGGCCCAGGAGAGCGTGTCGAGGCCGATGTGGCACTGGAGGTGCAGCAGGGAGCGGCCGGTGACGTCGCCGACCTCCGCGAGCTCGAAGTCGCGCAGGGCGTCCTTGCCCGCGCGGAAGGCGTCGAGGTCGTAGAACGCGCTGGCCGCGTGGATCGGGACGCGCTCGTCCCAGCGCGCGCGGTTGGCCTCGAGCCAGTCGTCGGGGGTCGGGGAGTACATGACGGCGAGGTTATCCACAGGCCGCGGAGGACGCGACCCGAAAAAACGCCGGGCCGGAGCATCATGGGTGCCATGACTGAGAGCAAGAACGACGGGGCCACCGACCGGACCCCCGCGTGGGAGCAGCGCTTCCGCGCACCGCGCGTCTCGCTGCCCGAGTGGGCCGAGGAGGCGCCGGACCGCTCGCTGTTCGTGTCCAACGCGACGGGGACGTACGAGCTGTACGCCTGGGACCGGGCGACCGGCACGCAGCGCCAGGTCACCGACCGGCCGAACGGCACGACGGACGGCACGCTGTCCCCGGACGGCGCGTGGATCTGGTGGTTCGCGGACACCGACGGGGACGAGTTCGGCGTGTGGATGCGCCAGCCGTTCGCCGGCGGCCCGGACGAGCCCGCCGTGCCCGCCCTCGCCGCGTCCTACCCGGCCGGACTGGCCATCGGCCGGGAGGGCACCCTCGTGGTGGGCCGCTCCACCGACGAGGACGGCTCGACGCTCCACCTGGTCCGCCCCGGGGCCGACGTCCCGGTCGAGATCTACCGGCACCGGGAGTCCGCCGGGGTCGGCGACCTGTCGTACGACGGCTCGCTGGTCGTCGTCGAGCACACCGAGCACGGCGACGCGATGCACTCGGCGCTGCGGGTGCTGCGCGCCGCGGACGCGGGCGTGCTGGCCGAGCTCGACGACACCAAGGGCGGCACGGAGGAGCTGGGGCTCACCGTCCTCGGCTTCGCCCCGGTGGCCGGGGACACCCGGCTGCTCGTGGGCCACCAGCGCCGCGGCCGCTGGGAGCCGATGCTCTGGGACGTGGCGGCGGGCACCGAGACCGACCTCCGCCTGGACCTGCCGGGCGACGTGTCGGCCGAGTGGTACCCGGACGGCTCCGGCCTGCTGATCGTGCACAGCTTCGAGGCCCGCAGCGAGCTCTGGCGGTACGAGATCGCCACCGGCGCCCTGGTCCGGGTGGAGACCCCGGCCGGCTCGGTGTCGAGCGCGACGGCCCGGCCCGACGGCAGCGTCGAGTACCTGTGGTCCTCGGCCGCCGAGCCGCCGGTGGTGCGCTCCACGGCCGGCGGTGTCGTCCTCGACCCGCCCGGCCCCAAGGCGCCCCCGTCGGTGCCCGTGGAGGACGTGTGGGTGGAGGGCCCCGGCGGCCGGGTGCACGCGCTCGTGCAGCGGCCGTCCGGCGAGGGCCCCTTCCCGACGGTCTTCGAGGTGCACGGCGGCCCGACCTGGCACGACAGCGACGCCTTCGCGTCGGGCCCGGCGGCCTGGGTGGACCACGGGTACGCGGTGGTGCGGGTGAACTACCGCGGCTCGACCGGGTACGGCCGGGAGTGGACCGACGCGCTCAAGCACCGGGTCGGGCTGATCGAGCTGGAGGACATCGCCGCGGTCCGCGCGTGGGCGGTGGAGAGCGGTCTCGCCGACCCGTCGCGCCTGGTCCTCTCGGGCGGCTCGTGGGGCGGCTACCTCACGCTCCTCGGCCTGGGCACCCAGCCGGACGACTGGGCCGTCGGTCTGGCGGCGGTCCCCGTCGCGGACTACGTCACGGCGTACGAGGACGAGATGGAGGCCCTCAAGGCGCTCGACCGGACCCTGCTGGGCGGCTCGCCCGAGGAGGTGCCCGAGCGGTACGCGGCCTCGTCGCCGCTCACCTACGTCGACGCGGTCAAGGCCCCGGTGCACGTGTCGGCCGGCGTCAACGACCCGCGCTGCCCGATCCGGCAGATCGACAACTACGTGGACCGGCTGGCGGCCCGCGGCGCGGTCCACGAGGTCTACCGGTACGACGCGGGGCACGGCTCGCTGGTGGTCGAGGAGCGCATCAAGCAGGTCGCCCTGGACCTGGCCTTCGCCGCGAAGCACCTGGGGACGGCCGGGCCGGCCTGACCGGACGGACCGTCGGCCGGGTCCGCGGGGACCCGGCCGACGGGGGACCGAGCCCGCTTGCGTACCGTGGGGGCGTGTACCGGTTCCTGAGAACGCCCCGCTGGTGGGGGATCAACGCCTTCGTCCTGCTCGCGATCCCGTTCTGCGTCTTCATGGGCACCTGGCAGCTCGGGAAGTTCGAGGACCGCGTCGACTCCCACCAGGAGGCCGGACAGCGGCCCGCCCCGAGCACGCGCAAGGCGGAGCCGCTGGCCGCCCTGCTCCCGGTGGACACCGAGACCTCGGGCCGCACCGCGGAGGCGCGCGGCCGGTTCGGCGAGCAGTTCCTCGTCCCCGGCCGCGAGCTGGACGGCCGCCCCGGCGCGTACGTCCTGACGCTGCTGAGGACGGACGGCGGCCGGTCCCTGCCGGTGGTCCGGGGCTGGCTCCCCACGGGCGCCGAGGCCCCCGCCCCGCCGTCCGGCGAGGTCACCGTGGTGGGCTCGCTCCAGGCGTCGGAGACCGCGGGCACGAAGGGCGTCCACACGGCGGGCGGCCTGCCCGAGGGACAGCTCGGCATGATCAGCGCGGCGTCCCTGGTGAACGTGGTGCAGGACGACGTCTACGACGCCTGGATCACCCTCGTCGACTCCCCCGCCGGTCTGACGCCGGTCCCGGCCGCCGCGGCCGCGGGCACCGGTCTGGACGCGAAGGCCTTCCAGAACCTCGGCTACACGGCGGAGTGGTTCGTCTTCGCGGGCTTCGTCGTCTTCATGTGGTTCCGCCTCGTGCGCCGCGAGGCGGAGGCCTCCCGCGACGAGGCCCTCGGCCTGTAGGGCCACCGGGCGCGCGCGGGCCGACGGGGCCGGGGCCCCGGCCCGCGGGTCCCGCGGGCCGGCCACGGGGCTCAGGAGCCGCTCAGGATCCCGGTCCGGTAGACAGTGCCGGCGCAGGCGCCGGGGACGACCGCGGAGGCCGTCGGGCCGCCCGGCTCCGCCGTGTGGCTGACGACGACGCTGCCGTCCGCCGGCCCGTCCTCGCGCAGCAGCTGGGCCGAGACACCGGCGCCCGCTTCGGAGCCCGCGCCCGCCTCCGAGCCGCCCGGCCCCGTACCGGTGCCGCCGACGCCCCCGCCCGAGGTCGGGGTGGGGTTGGCGGTGGTGGGCGGCGGCTCCGTCGGCGGCGGAGTGGTCGGCGGGTCGGTCGGGGTGGTCGGCGTGGGCGTCGGGGTGGTCCCGGTGGTCGGGCAGGTCTCGCTCGGCACCCAGACGAACCGCACCTCGTAGGAACCGTTCGGCTTCAGCAGGAGCGAGGACGACTCCTGCGAGGGGTCGGGCAGGCCGCTGCCGCCGTCGCCCGAGGTGTGCCGGACCACCGAGATCCGCGCCGGGTCGGCCGCGCCCCTGGCCTCGAAGCCGACGACGCCGCTGCCGTCGACGACGCAGTTCGCGGCCGAGACGTTGGCGATGCGGAAGGTGCCGTAGACCCGGCCCTCGGCGGTGGGGCCGTCGGCGCCCTCGCCGGTGACGCCGAGCTGGTCGGCGGTGCAGCGCGGGGCGGAGCCGTTCAGCACGTCCTGGGACTGCCGGGGGCCGCCGTTGGCGCCCGCCGCGGCCGCCTTGCCCGCGGTGCCCTCGTCCGCTCCCTGGCTCGGCGAGACGGTGCCCGCCGGGGGCTTGGCGCCCTGGCCGCCCGCGCCGCCGCTCTCGGCGGCGGTGCCGCCCTGGGCGTCCTCGCCGTGGCCGGCGTTCACGGGGTCGGCGGCGGAGAGTCCGCCCGAGGAGGCGACGTGCACGAAGGCGGGGACGGCGGTGCCGATGAGGACGGCCGCTGCGCAGGCGCCGACGAACGCCTGGCGCTTGCGGGCGCGGCGCGCGGGCACGGCGCGGCGCAGGTGGTCCAGGGAGCCCGCGGAGGGCTCCAGGCCGGACACCGCGCCCTGGAAGAGCCGCCGCAGCGCGAGTTCGTCGTCGCCGTCGCCCTCGCCGGGTCCGGGCTCGATGTTCACCATGCGCTGTCCACTCACGTCGTCGCGTTCGTCCGGGGCGGGGTGCTCCTCGGGAGCGTCGCCGCCTTCCTCACCGGGCGTCCTGCCGGGGGTCTCGGTCATGCCGTCGCTCCCATCGCGACGCGCAGCGCCGCGATGCCCCGCGATCCGTACGCCTTCACCGAACCCAGGGAGATCCCGAGCGTCTCGGCGACCTGAGCCTCGGTCATGTCGGAGAAGTAGCGCAGGGCGAGCACCTCGCGCTGGCGGCGCTGGAGTCCGCGCATCGCCTTGATGAGGTCCTCGCGCTCCAGCTGCTCGTACGCCCCCTCCTCCGCGCTGGCCATGTCCGGCATGGGCTTGGACAGCAGCTTGAGGCCGAGGATGCGGCGGCGCAGCGCGGACCGGGAGAGGTTCACGACGGTCTGGCGGAGGTACGCGAGGGTCTTCTCGGGCTCGCGGACGCGCTTGCGGGCCGAGTGGACGCGGATGAACGCCTCCTGGACGACGTCCTCGCATGAGGCGGTGTCGTCGAGGAGGAGCGCGGCGAGTCCGAGCAGCGACCGGTAGTGGGCGCGGTAGGTCTCGGTGAGGTGGTCGACGGTCGTCCCGGCGGCCGCCTCGGCGCTCGTGCGGGGCGACGGGATGGCGTCGATCCCCGTGGCGCGGGGTGCGGTGGGCACGGGGGCGATCACCGGCATCCCGCCGAGCGCACGGGACCGCCGGAACGGGCGGGCCGCGGGGCCGCGTACGGGGCCGATGGCGCTGCCCCGGACGGGGAGCACGGCGCTGCTCCGCACGGGGAGCACGGCTGTGCCCGCGCCGCGGAGCGGAGCGATGGTCGCGATGTCGAGTACCTCTGCCACGCATGTTGGACACGCGTCCCCCCGACAGGGTTGTACGCGTACGCCACCCTTTTTGACGGTGACTCGTATGTCCTCATGCGTAACCGTTCTCCCCCTGTGCCCCGCTTTCACAGCGTGCTCCGCGCCACACAGCTGTGGGTGCACGCGAAGACGCCTTCACCCCGGCCGTTGGTTGCGGCAGGGGGGAAAAGCATCCTCGTCCACCGCATCACCGCAGTTCAAGAGGGATCTGACGCCTAATTGCTCACAGGACGTTCACAGATCCCACAAAGCGGCGACGACCGATTCCGCGATCTGAAGGGCGTTCAGGGCCGCGCCCTTGCGCAGGTTGTCGGCGCAGACGAAGAAGTCGAGCGCCCGCTCGTCGTCCATGGACCGCCGGACCCGTCCGACCCAGGCGGGGTCGGTGCCGACGACGTCGGCGGGGGTGGGGAAGTCGCCGGCCTCGGGGTCGTCGTAGAGCACGACGCCGGGCGAGGTCGCGAGGACCTCGTGCGCCCGCCCGACGGGCACGGGGTGCTCGAAGCGGGCGTGGACGGAGACCGAGTGCCCGGTCACGACGGGCACGCGGACGCAGGTGGCAGCGACCCGGAGTCCGGGCAGCCCGAGGATCCTGCGGGTCTCGTCCCGGACGTGCTCCTCCTCCGAGGAGGCCCCGTCGGCGCCGGCCGTGCCCGACCAGGGCAGGACGTTGAGCGCGAGGGGGCCCGGGAAGGGGCCGTTGGCCTCGCCGACGGCCCGTCGTACGTCGCCGGGGTGGGTGCCCAGGTCTCCGGCGTCGGCGACGAGGCCGAGCTGGGCGCGGAGCGCCTCGGCGCCGGCCCGTCCCGCGCCCGCGCCGGACGCGGCCTGCTGGGCGGTGACGACCAGTTCGGTGAGGCCGAACTCGGCGTGCAGGGTGCCCACGGCGACGATCAGCGCGAGGGTGGTCGAGCCGGGGCTCGCGACGATGCCCCGGGGCCGTACGCGCGCGGCGTGCGGGTTGGTCTCGGGGACCACCAGGGGGACGTCGGGGTCGGCCCGGAAGGCCGCGGAGGTGTCCACGACGACGGCGCCCTTGGCGGCGGCGACGGGCGCCCACTGGGCCGCGACCGTCTCGGGCGCGAGGAAGAGCGCCAGGTCGACGCCTTCGAGGGACTCCTCGTCCAGCGCGAGGATCTCGCACTCCTCCCCGCGCACGGCGGCCTTGCGGCCGGCCGAGCGCGGGGAGGCGAGGAGGCGTATCTCGCCCCAGACGTCCGCGTGGTGCGTGAGCATCTGGAGCATCACCGAGCCGACGGCTCCGGTCGCACCGACGACCGCGAGCGTCGGCTTCGGGTTCATCGTCCGGTGCCTCCGTAGACCACGGCCTCGTCCGAGTCGCTGTCCAGCCCGAAGGCGGTGTGGACGGCGCGCACGGCCTCGTTGACGTCGTCGGCGCGGGTGACGACCGAGATGCGGATCTCGGAGGTCGAGATGAGCTCGATGTTCACGCCCGCGTCGGAGAGTGCGCGGAAGAAGTCCGCGGTGACGCCCGGGTTGGTCTTCATCCCGGCGCCGACCAGGGAGATCTTGCCGATCTGGTCGTCGTAGCGCAGGGAGTCGAAGCCGATCGCGCTCTTCGCCTTCTCCAGGGCGTCGATGGCCTTGCGGCCCTCGGCCTTGGGGAGGGTGAAGGAGATGTCCGTGAGGCCGGTGGAGGCGGCGGACACGTTCTGCACGATCATGTCGATGTTGATCTCGGCATCCGCGACGGCGCGGAAGATGGCCGCGGCCTCGCCCGGCTTGTCCGGCACGCCGACGACGGTGATCTTCGCCTCCGAGGTGTCGTGGGCGACACCCGAGATGATGGCCTGCTCCACCTTCTGGTCCTTTGCGTCGGAGAGCGGTTCGTTGCTGACCCACGTGCCCTGCAGTCCCGAGAAGGACGAGCGGACGTGGATCGGGATGTTGTAGCGGCGCGCGTACTCGACGCAGCGGTGCAGCAGCACCTTGGAGCCGGAGGCGGCGAGCTCCAGCATGTCCTCGAAGGAGATCCAGTCGATCTTCTTCGCCTTCTTCACCACGCGCGGGTCGGCCGTGAAGACGCCGTCGACGTCGGTGTAGATCTCGCAGACCTCGGCGTCGAGCGCGGCGGCGAGCGCCACGGCCGTGGTGTCCGAGCCGCCGCGGCCCAGGGTGGTGATGTCCTTCTTGTCCTGGGACACGCCCTGGAAGCCGGCGACGATGGCGATGTTGCCCTCGTCGAGGGCGGTGCGGATCCGGCCCGGCGTGACATCGATGATGCGCGCCTTGTTGTGGACCGAGTCCGTGATGACACCGGCCTGGCTGCCCGTGAACGACTGGGCCTCGTGACCCAGGTTTTTGATCGCCATGGCCAGCAGGGCCATGGAGATCCGCTCCCCGGCGGTCAGCAGCATGTCGAACTCCCGCCCGGCAGGGATCGGGGATACCTGCTCGGCGAGATCGATCAGCTCGTCCGTCGTGTCGCCCATCGCGGAAACCACGACGACCACCTGGTGGCCGTTCTTCTTGGCGTCCACGATCCGCTTGGCGACGCGCTTGATGCCTTCGGCATCGGCAACGGAGGAGCCTCCGTACTTCTGCACGACAAGGCCCACGTGCGCTCCTCGCTCAGTCTGTGCCGCAGCCGGCGCTGCGATCGGCTCAGTCTAACGAGCGGCCCGGAAACACCAGCGTGGTATCACATCCTGAGATGTGCTGCTCGGAGAGTGATCAGCTCTTGAGGGAGCGCAGGCCGAGCGGGGTGGCGATCTCCTCCAGCATCACGCGGCCCGCCTCCTCGGCGAGGTCGTCCTCGGTCAGGTCCTCGTCGGTGTCCAGGCCGTCGAGCGCGGCCAGCGGCTGGTCGAGGCGGACGTGGGCGACGAGGGACTGCAGGGCGCGCAGGGTGGCCGAGGCCGTCGGGCCCCAGTTGGAGAAGTACGAGAACTGCCACCACCAGAGCGCCTCGCTGGTGCGGCCGGCCCGGTAGTGGGCCAGGCCGTGGCGGAGGTCGGTGACGATGTCCGCCAGGTTGTCCGAGATGCGGGCGGGGACCGGGGCCTTGCGCGGCTCGTACGGGTCGAAGACCTCCGAGAAGACGTCGACCGGGTCCAGCATCACCGCGAACCGCTCGCGCAGCTCGTCGACGTCCGGCTCGGGACCCGTGTCCGGCTCGTAGCGCTCGTCCGGGACGATGTCCTCGTGCGCGCCCAGCCGGCCGCCCGCCAGGAGCAGCTGGGAGATCTCCAGGAGCAGGAAGGGCACCGCGCTGTCCGGCTCGTCGCCCTTGGCGACCTCGGTCGTCGCGACGATGAAGCTCTCGATCGAGTCGGAGATCTGGACCGCGAAGTCGTCGGGGTCCTGCGTGACGGAGTGCAGTGTGGCGTCAGACATCGAGCTGCCTTCCTCGAAGCACAAGTCGGAGCACGCGGGCCCGGGCCCGGTCGTCGTCATACATCTAGCAGCCTCCGTCCCTCGAAGGCACGGCCGAGGGTGACCTCGTCGGCGTACTCCAGGTCGCCGCCGACCGGCAGGCCGCTCGCGAGCCGGGTCACCTTCAGCCCCATGGGCTTGATCATCCGCGCCAGGTAGGTCGCGGTGGCCTCGCCCTCCAGGTTCGGGTCGGTGGCGAGGATCAGCTCGGTGACCGCCCCGTCCGCGAGCCGCGCCAGGAGCTCGCGGATCCTCAGGTCGTCCGGGCCGACGCCCTCGATCGGGCTGATCGCGCCGCCCAGGACGTGGTACCGGCCCCGGAACTCGCGCGTCCGCTCGATCGCCACGACGTCCTTCGGCTCCTCGACCACGCAGATGACGGTGAGGTCGCGCCGCGGGTCCCGGCAGATGTTGCACTGCTCCTGCTGCGCCACGTTCCCGCAGACCTCGCAGAACCGGACCTTCTCCTTGACCTCCAGGAGGGCGTGCGCGAGCCGGCGGACGTCCGTCGGCTCGGCCTGGAGGATGTGGAAGGCGATCCGCTGCGCGCTCTTGGGACCGACGCCGGGCAGCCTGCCCAGTTCGTCGATGAGCTCCTGAACCACGCCTTCGTACACGGAACGCCCTTCCAGGGGGAGTGCTTGTTTCTTACGGTAGTGGCTGAAAGCGAGCCTTAGAAGCCCGTCGCGGCAGCCGGGGAGAAGGGGCTCAGAAGCCCAGGCCCGGCATCCCGCCCATGCCCTGCGCCAGCGGGCCCAGCTTGGCCTGCTGGAGCTGCTGCGCGTTGTCGTTGGCGGCCTGCACCGCGGCCACGATGAGGTCGGCCAGCGTCTCGGTGTCCTCCGGGTCGACCGCCTTCGGGTCGATCACCAGGCCGCGCAGCTCGCCGGAGCCCGTCACGGTCGCCTTCACGAGGCCGCCGCCCGCCTGCCCGTCGACCTCGGTCGCCGCCAGCTCCTGCTGCGCCCGGGCCAGGTCCTGCTGCATCTTCTGGGCCTGCTGGAGGAGCTGCTGCATGTTGGGCTGGCCACCACCGGGGATCACGGTCACTCCTGAGGGTCGGTACGTCCGTATGTGTCGGTACGCCGAGCCTACGTGTTCGCCGCCCGCCCTGCCTCCATCACTCTTTCGGGTGAGAAACTGCGGCCTCCTCTACCTGATCAACACCCTCTTGCGGGCGGAAATCCCGGGATTCCGGGCCCGCCGCCCACCATTCGGCGGTAGGAAGGGCAGGCACCACGTGCACCGCACGTCACAGAAGGACATGAGCGCTGAGCTGAACAGAGGAGTCCCCCGGTGAGCCAGCAGCCGGAGATGCAGCCACCGGGACCCCCGGGCGGCGACGTCCACCGCGATCTGACCGGTACGCCCTTCCCCCTGGGCGACTGGGGCGAGCCGGCCGAACGGCTCGACGAGCTGTACCGCTGGGTGGAGTCCCACGCCCTGCGCACCGCCGAGTGGTACCTGTCGGACCGCGTCTGGAAGCGCCGCTGCGCCCGGGCGCTGCGGCTGGGGACGGCGGCCGGGGTGATCGCGGGCGCCGCGCTGCCGCTGCTCGACCTGACCGGGGTCGCCGCCGGCACCGCGGGCTGGGGCTATCTGTCGCTGCTGCTCGGCGCCGCCTGCCTGGCCTGCGACCGGTACTTCGGCGTCACGTCCGGGTGGATAAGGGACGTGGCCACCGCGCAGGCCGTGCAGCGGCGTCTCCAGGCGCTCCAGTTCGACTGGGCGTCGGAGAGCGTCCGGGAGGTCCTGGGGCCCACGGAGGGCACCGCCAGCGAGGCCGCCGAGCGCTGTCTCGGGGTGCTGCGCCGCTTCTCGGAGGACGTGACCGAGCTCGTCCGCGCGGAGACCGCGGACTGGATGGTCGAGTTCCGTTCGGGCCCGGCGCCGCTGGCCCTCCAGTCGGTGGGCGTCGTGCCCGCGCGGGCGGAGAGCCACCACCCCTCGGGCCGTTTCCCGCTCCCGCCGGGCACCCGGCCGAACATGCCGCGCCAGCGCCCCCCGGAGACCCGCTAGGGGTGTCCGGGGGCGCGTGTTCCCGGTGACCGGGGGCGTCCGGACCCGGGGCCGGGGCCCCGGGCCTCAGCTCAGGATGATCATCGAGCCCTGGGCCAGGCTCCGGGTCGCCGCCGCGTGCAGGCCCAGCCACACGTGCCGCTCCCGGGCGAAGGGACTGCCGTCGTACGGGACGGGCGCGGCCGGCTCCTCCAGCGCGGTCGGCCGCTCCGGCGGCACCGGGGCGGCCGGCGGGTTCGCCGGGTCGATGCCGATCGAGGGCGCCACGAACTCCAGCTCGCGCAGGAGCCCGTACGAGGAGCCGAGCGGGCCGCCGCCCTCCAGCAGCTCGTCGGTGGTCAGCGGGGCCGGGAAGTCGACCGGCACGTACGCGCCCGCGTGGTCGTAGTGCCAGACCAGGTGGGACTGCTGGGCGGTCGCCTCGAACATCTCCAGGAGCTGCTCGTAGTCCCCGCCGAGCTCGCCGACCGGCTCGACCGGCAGCCCGCACATCTGCAGCAGGTACGCCCGCCGCAGGAAGTGCAGGGCCTCGTAGTCGAAGCCCGCGACCGGGGCGACGTCCCCGGTGAGCCCCGGCATGTACGCGTAGACGGGCACGGTCGGCAGACCGGACGCGCTGAGCACGGCGTCGAAGACGGCTATCTCTTCGGCGAAGGGGTTGTCGGGGCTGTGGCACAGCACGTCGACGAGGGGGACCAGCCACAGGTCACAGGCCAAGGGAGGCTCGCTCTCCGTCAGTTGCAGGGACGGCCAGGGTAGTCGGCCCGGCCGACCACGCCCACCCGCTGAGGAACTGCCCCCGGAGACCGGGCCTCAACCCGCCCCGGCGGGCTTCGGTCCGGCGCGCGGTCCGGCCGGACGCCGTCACCGCGCCCGTCGCTCCAGGCGGTCCGCCCACTCCAGCGCGTGCGCGTTGTACGCCCGGACGACCTCGGCGGCCGCCGCGGCGTCGCCGCGCGTGATCGCGTCGACCAGCTCCACGTGCCCGCCCCACAGCCAGCCGAGGAGGTCCCGCTCGGCCCGCAGGTAGGGCACGGAGAAGACCCACGCCTGGACGCGCAGCCTGTGCAGGAAGTCGGCGATGTAGGCGTTGGCGGCGACCAGCCGGCCCAGCTCGCGCCAGTACCGGATGTCGTAGCCGATGAGGATGTCGAGGTCGCCGGCGCGGGCCGCGCGGGCCGCCGCCTCCCCCCGGCGCCGTACGGAGACCAGCGCGACCCCCACGCCGAGGTCGGGCTCCGCGGCGGAGGACGGCGGGAGGGGGGTGAGCACGGGCCTGTCGCGGCGGAAGATGCCGTCGACGACCAGCATCCGGGCCTCGACCATGCCGCGGTAGTCGTCGACCGAGTACTGGTGGACGCGGAAGCCGCGGTGCTGGTCGGAGTCGAGGAGCCCCTGTGCGCAGAGGTCGACGAGGGCTTCGCGGACGGGTGTCGCCGACACCCCGTACTGCTCCGCGATCTGCTTGACGGTGAATTCCTCGCCGGGCTGGAGACGGCCCGCGAGCACTTCGTCACGCAGCGCGTCCGCGATCTGCTGTCGCAAGGTGTTGCGGGTGACAGCTCCGCTCGCGGGCATCGTGGCGGCCCCCTCCGTCCGGTTCCGGGACACCCTAGTCCAGACGGAGGAGACCTCCTCGGTGCTGCGGTTACGCGGTGTGCTCGTCGGCCACCGAGAGCGCCGCGTCCAGGGCGGCGAGGCCCTCCTTGACCTCCGCCTCGGAGACGTTGCAGGCGGGAACGGCGTGGGTGCGGTTCATGTTGACGAAGGGCCACAGGCCCTGCTTCTTCGCCGCGGCGCCGAAGGCGGCCATGGGCGCGTTGGCCTCGCCGGCCGCGTTGTAGGGGACGAGCGGCTCGCGGGTCTCGCGGTTCCTGACCAGGTCGAGCGCCCAGAAGACGCCCATGCCGCGGACCTCGCCGACCGACGGGTGGCGCTCGGCGAGCTCGCGGAGGCCCGGGCCGAGGACGGTCTCGCCGATGTGGGCGGCGTTCTCGACGACCTTCTCGTCCTCCATCACCTGGATGGTGGCGACGGCCGCGGCGCAGGCCAGCGGGTGGCCGGAGTAGGTGAGTCCGCCCGGGTAGGGCCGCTTGTCGAAGGTGGCGGCGATCTCGGCGTTGATGGCGACGCCGCCGAGGGGCACGTAGCCGGAGTTCACGCCCTTGGCGAAGGTCATCAGGTCGGGCACGACGTCGAAGTGCTCGGCGGCGAACCACCGGCCGGTGCGGCCGAAGCCCGCCATGACCTCGTCGAGGACGAAGACGATGCCGTACCGGTCGCAGATCGCGCGGACGCCGGCGAGGTAGCCGGGCGGCGGGGTCATGATGCCGGCGGTGCCGGGCACGGTCTCCAGGATGATCGCGGCGATGGTCGCCGGACCCTCGAAGGCGATCGTGTCCTCCAGGTGCTGGAGGGCGCGGGCGCACTCCTCCGCCTCGGTGGTGGCGTAGAAGGGCGAGCGGTAGAGGAAGGGCGCCCAGAAGCGCACGACGCCGGCGGAGCCGTTGTCGGAGGCCCAGCGGCGGGGGTCGCCGGTCAGGTTGATCGCGGTGGAGGTGGCGCCGTGGTACGAGCGGTAGGCGGAGAGCACCTTCGTGCGGCCGGTGTGCAGCCGGGCCATGCGGACGGCGTTCTCGACGGCCTCGGCGCCGCCGTTGGTGAAGAAGATCTTGTCCAGGTCGCCCGGGGTGCGCTCGGCGATGAGGCGTGCGGCCTCGGAGCGGACGTCGACGGCGAAGGCGGGCGCGAAGGTCGCGAGCTTCCCGGCCTGCTCCTGGATGGCGGCGACCACCTTGGGGTGCTGGTAGCCGATGTTCGTGTAGACGAGGCCGCTGGTGAAGTCGAGGTAGCGGTTTCCGTCGTAGTCCCAGAAGTACGAACCCTCGGCGCCGGCGACGGCGAGCGGGTCGATCAGGCCCTGGGCGGACCAGGAGTGGAACACGTGCGCGCGGTCGGCGGCCTTGACGGCCGCGCCGGCCTGGGGATCGGGTTCGATGACATGAGGGGTCATGGGTCGAGGGTAAGGAACCGCAGGTGGGGCGGGCCATGGCCATCTTGTCCACCGAGACCGGGGCGGACGCGACACGTTGTTTTCCCTCGGCCGTCCCCTTCCTCTTCGTTGACAGCACACTGTCGACATGACAGTCTTCTGTCATGGAAGCCAAGGGATCCACGACCGTCCACCTCGCCGTCTACGACACCCTCGCCGACTGGGAGACCGGCCACGCCACGGCCTGGCTCGCCCGCGCCGGATACACCGTCCGCACCGTCGGCCCGGCCGCCGGAGAGCCCGTCACCACGATCGCCGGCATCCGGATCGTCCCCGACCTCGCGCTCGCCGACCTCACCCCCGCCGACAGCGCCCTGCTGATCCTCCCGGGCGCCGAGAAGTACGACGAGGGCGACGAACTGTCCCCCTTCACCGCCAAGGCCCGCGCCTTCCTCGACGCCGGGGTCCCGGTCGCCGCGATCTGCGGCGCCACGGCCGGTCTGGCGAAGGAGGGCCTCCTCGACGACCGCTCCCACACCAGCGCGGTCTCCTTCTACCTCGCCGCCACCGGCTACGAGGGCGGCGAGCACTACGTCGACGCGGACGCCGTGCGCGACGGCGACCTCATCACGGCGGGGCCGACGGAGCCGGTGGCCTTCGCCCGCGAGATCTTCGCCCGTCTCGGCGCGTACGAGGGCAAGCGGGACGCCTGGTACCGGCTCTTCCAGCACTCCGACCCGGCCGCCTTCGCCGAACTGAACGGCTGAGGACCGCACATGAGCCGTGAACAGCAGGACGCCCTCTCCCGTACGGCCCTGGGCGTCTTCCGCCTCAACGGCCAGTTCCTCGCCGTGTCCGAGAGACTGGCCGAGCCGGCGGGGCTCACCGCCGCCTGGTGGCAGGTCCTCGGGGCCGTGCTCCCCGAGCCCCTCCCGGTCGCCGGGATCGCCCGCGCCATGGGCATCACCCGCCAGAGCGTCCAGCGGGTCGCCGACCTGCTCGTCCGCGAGGGGCTCGCCGTCTACCGGCCGAACCCGGCCCACCGCCGCGCCAAGCTCCTCGCCCCCACGGACACCGGGCGGGCCGCCGTCCGCCGCATCGATCCGGGCCACGCGGAGCTCGCCGCCCTGCTCGCGCGGGAGCTGGGCGGCCAGGACGCCTTCGACGAGACGGTGCGCGTCCTGGAGCGCCTCTCGGCCGCCCTGGAGAGGGTCACGGAGGAGCACCGGCCGCCCGTGACACCGGGGTGAAGGGGGCGGAGTCCGCCCTCGTCGCGGGCCTGGCCCCGGAGCCGGCGCCGGCCCGGGTGGTCGGGAGGGCGTGAAAAGGCCGTCCGCCGCCGCACGAGGCGACGGCGGACGGCCCGGAAGCGGGTCGCGGCCGGGGGCCTGACCGGCTAGCAGTACAGGTTCGCGCCGGTGGGGACGCCGAGGATCTGGGTGAACTGCTGGTACTTGGTGACGCGGCTCTGGACCTGGGCCGGGTTGCGGCCGTCGCACTCCAGGGAGCCGTTGATGGAACGGATGGTCTGGCCGAAGCCGGCGCCGTTGACCATGGCGTTGTGGCCGGTCATGGTGCCGGGGCCGCTCTGGGTGTTCCAGTACCAGAGGCCGGTCATCATCGCGATGGCCGGCTCGCGCTCGACCCGCCAGGGGTTGTTGAGCAGGTCGATGCCGAGGGAGTCGCCGGCTGCCTTGTAGTTGAAGTTCCAGGAGAGCTGGATGGGGCCGCGGCCGTAGTAGGCGGCCTGGCCGGCGGGGCAGCCGTAGGGCTGGCTCGTGTCGCAGTAGTGGGGGTAGTTGGCGGTGTTCTGCTCGACGATGTAGTAGAGGCCGCCGGTCTCGTGGGAGACGTTGGCGAGGAAGGCCGCGGCCTCCTGCTTCTTCACCGTGTCGCTGCCGGTGGTGGCGAACGCCGGGTAGGACTTGAGGGCCGCGGTGAGGCCGGCGTACGTGTAGAAGGGGTTCCGGTTCGGGAACATCTGGTTGAACTGGGCCTCGGAGACGACGAATCCGGACGGGTTCGGGTCCGTGCCGCCGCCACCGCCGCCGCAGGTGCCCTCGTCACGCCAGACGTCCGAGGAGCCGGGGCGCTCGTTCTGGGTCCACCACTTCGCGTACCAGTTGTGGCCGTTGTACGAGGCGGTCATGCCGCCGGTGTAGACGCTGCCCGAGTTCCAGGCGGTGACGCAGGCGGGGGCCGCGCCGGCCGGGGCGTTGGGGAGGAGCACGGCGAGTCCGACCGCCGTACAGAGGGCGGCGAACAGGGTGATGAGTCTGCGCTTCATGCGCGGTTCCTTCCGGGTGGGGGTCCGGGCGGCCCTAGCGAAGCGCGATTGGTCTGGACCTGTCAAGGTCTGGACCAGACATCGTGACAGTGGGGGTCCCGCTTGCTCAGCGGTCGAGGAGCCGCTCCAACAGCGCGGCGAGCAGCGCCCGTTCGGCGACGGACAGCGGCTCCATCAGCTCGTCCTGGGCGTCGACCAGCACCTTGTCGAGGCGTTCGAGGTGCCTGCGGCCGCGCGCGGTGAGGGTGATGACGTTGCGTCGGCGGTCGGCCGGGTCGGGGGTGCGCTCCACGTGCCCTTGGTCGACGAGTTCGTTGATGACGGAGACCAGGTCGCTGCGGTAGACGCCGGTGCGGCGGCTGAGGTCGGCCTGACTGGCGGGCCCGTGCTCGTCGAGCGAGACCAGCGCCGCGTAGTGCCACTTGCGGGCGTCCTCGGCGGCGAGGCCGGCGCTGACGAGGCGGTCGGCCCGGGCGGCGGTCAGGGCGAGGAGGCGGCTGGGGAGGGCGCGGAGGCGCTCCGGGGTCTGCGGCGAGGGCTCGGTCATGTCGCGCAGATTACCCGTTGCGTTAGGGGCACGAACGGTATAGCTTCATTAGTGCCACGAACGTTAGTGACACTAACATGAATGCCGTGAACGTTAGGGGAGTGAACGCCATGCCCGTGATCGACGTCCTCGATTCGACGATGTCCTACGAGTTCCGCGAGGGAACCGGCACTCCCTTCGTCTTCCTGCACGGCAACCCGACCTCCTCCCACCTCTGGCGGCACGTCCTGCCGGCCGTCGGCGGCGGGCGGCGGCTGTACGCGCCGGACCTGATCGGGATGGGACGCTCGGGGAAGCCGGACATCGCCTACGACTACGCGGACCAGGCGCGCTACCTGGAGGCGTGGATCGAGGCGATGGGTCTCGACGAGGTGGTGCTCGTCGGCATCGACTGGGGCGGATCGCTCGCCTTCGACTGGGCCGCCCGGCATCCCGGACGGGTCCGGGGCGTGGCCTTCATGGAGACGATCCTGCGCCCGATGACCTGGGAGGAGTTCCCGGAGAAGGCCCGGGGGCGCTGGGAGGCCTTCCGCACCCCGGGAGTGGGCGAGCGGATGGTCCTGGACGAGAACCTCTTCATCGAGGACTCCTTCGGCCACACGGTGGTGACGGGGCTCGGCAAGGCCGACCACGACGTCTACCGCGCGCCGTACCCGACGCCGGAGTCCCGGCGTCCGCTGCTGGAGTGGGCGCGCGCGATGCCCCTGGGCGCGGAGCCGGCGGAGGTGGTCTCGCGCGTCGAGGCGTACGGCAGGTGGCTGGGCGCCTCGCCCGAGGTGCCGAAGCTGCTGCTGACCTTCTCGGGCTCCCCGACGCTGATGATCGACGCCCCCGCGGCGGCCTGGTGCGCCGAGCACATGGCCGGCCTGACCACCACCGCCTGCGGCCCCGCCGGACACCAGGCCCCGGAGGACCGGCCGACGGAGATCGCGGCCGCGCTCACCACATGGGCGGACGGCCTGGGACTGGGCGGGGAGGGCCGGCGAGCGGACGGGGTCGGGCTGCCCGCGGCGGGACGGGACGCCCTGGCAGAGCGGGACGGGACGCCCTGACCGGACGGACAGGGTCCCCTCCCCCGCCGGGAGGCCCCGGCGGTGGCCGCTTCGTGTCGGCCGGCCCCGGCGGTGGCCGTCCGTCGCCTCCCGGACCGGTGGTGGACGGCCTGTGGGGGGGGGGGGGGGGGGGGGGGGAGGGGAGGGGGGATGGGGGGGGGGGGGGGGGGGGGGGGGCCCCCCTCCCCTCCAAAGGAGCCGGTGCGCGGGTAGAAGAAGAC